>JALZEZ010000192.1 GCA_030861775.1 Actinomycetota bacterium | reverse complement strand
CCCCACTTCTCGCAGCCGAATCCGTCCTCCTCGGGCCCGTAGCGCGACCAGGCCACGATCGCGTCGCCGCGCGCGTTGCCGGCGAGCGCGGGCGGATCGGTGACCCACTTGCCTCGCACGGGGCGGTCGAGCGCGATCCGGCGTCCGCCGCCGACCTCGACCGCGACCGGGAGGTCGTCGCCCGGCGAGCGGCCGGGGCGCATGGCCACGATCAAGGGCCGACGCGACTCGGCGGCCAGGCTGAAGTCGGAGAGGTTCGGCAGACGCTGCGGACTCGACCAGACTCCTCGCGCCGAACGCCCGGCGATCACGGTGGCGGGGCCCACCGCCCCCCAGGCCGCGAGGCCCCGGCCGCGCGCGTCGAAGCCGAGATCGAGACCGCCGACGGGCGGGGCCGGCTCCGTGATGCCGACCGGGCGCGACCAGGTCCGAGCGCTCGACTCGGCCGCGCCGACAAGCGCTGCCGCCGCCACCGCGGCGAGGATGAAAGCGCGCCCCCTGACCATCGCTACCCAGCAGAACCCCCGCGGTCGTGCTTCGATGTGGTGACGGTGAGCGAGGAGCAAACCGCGCGCAAGATCCTGGCCGACTACCGGACCTGGGCCGTGGTCGGCTGGTCACCGAGCCCGGCGCGCGACAGCAACCGGGTCGCGGGCTTCCTCGAGAGCCGCGGCTACCGGGTGATCCGCGTGAACCCGAACGCCTGCGGCGACCACCCGGAGTGCTTCGCCACGCTGGCCGACGTGCCGGAGCCGGTGGAGGTGGTGGACGTCTTCCGCCGCAGCGAGGCCGCCGGCGAGCACGTGGACGAGGCGATCGCGATCGGCGCGCGCGCGGTGTGGATGCAGCTCGGCGTGATCGACCCGGCGGCGGCCGAGCGGGCGCGCGCGGCGGGGCTCGACGTGGTCATGGACCGCTGCCCGGCGATCGACCATCCGCGGTTGATCGGCGCCGCTCCCTAGGCCGGGCGAACGGCAACGGCGGCTGGGTAGAGAGTGGTCCGGGACGTCCTTGGAACAGTTAAGGGGGCTATAGGACCACTAAGTGTTCCAAGGCGGCCGGAGCCGGCCCCTTAAGTGCTCGCCGTTGCCGTTTCCGGCGCCGACGGGGAGCCCGCGGGCTCCAGCGCGTCCAGCCGCCCCACGATCTCGCGCGCGTGCCTGACGAAGGCGCTCGGGTCGAAGATCGCGCCGAGGTCGAGCTCGGGCGCTGCGGCGGCCAGGAGGTCGCGGAACGGCGTGCCGGTGTCCCAGGCGCGCTGGGCGTGCTCCTGGACGATCCGGTAGGCCTCGTCGCGGGTCCGGCCCGCCTCGACCAGGGCCAGGAGCGCGCGCTGTGAGTAGAGCGCCCCGTGGGTGGCGTCGAGGTTGGCCCGCATGCGGTCCTCCCGGACGGTCATGCCGGTGACCACGCGGACGGCCAGCGACTGCGCGTAGTCGAGCAGGATCGTCGCGTCCGGCAGGGTGACCCGCTCGACCGAGGAGTGCGAGATGTCGCGCTCGTGCCACAGGGCCACGTTCTCGACCGACGCCTGGGCGTAGCCGCGCAGGAGCCGGGCGATCCCGGTCAGCCGCTCGGAGACGATCGGGTTGCGCTTGTGCGGCATCGCCGACGAGCCCTTCTGCCCGGCCCGGAACGGCTCCTCCACCTCGCGCACCTCGGTGCGCTGGAGATGGCGGATCTCGGTGGCGAAGCGCTCGAGCCCCGCGCCGGCCAGCGCGATCGCGCTCGCCAGCTCGGCGTGGCGGTCGCGGGCCACGACCTGGGTGGAGACCTCCTCCGCCCGCAGCCCCAGCCGCTCCAGCACCCGCCGCTCGAAGTCCGGCGCGGTGGCCGAGTAGGTGCCGACCGCCCCCGAGATCGCCCCCACCGCCGCCTGCTCGAACGCCCGCTCGAGCCGCTGCAGGTTCCGGTCGGCCTCGAAGGCGAAGCCGGCCAGCTTCACCCCGAAGGTCGTGGGCTCCGCGTGCACCCCGTGCGTGCGGCCCACGCACAGCGTGTCGCGGTGCTCGCGCGCCCGCGCGACCAGCGCCGAGCGCAGCTCGCGCGCCCCGCGCAGCACGATCTCCCCGGCGGCGCGGACCTGCAAGGCAAGAGCGGTGTCGAGCACGTCCGAGCTGGTCAGCCCGAAGTGGATCCAGCGCCCGCCCGGCCCGGCCGACTCGGACAGCACGTCCACGAACGCGGCCATGTCGTGGTCGGTGACCTTCTCGCGCTCGTCGACCGCCTCCACGCTGAACGTGGCCGCGCGGATCCCCTCGAGGTCCTCGGCCGAAGGCCCCTCCATCTCCTCGCAGCACGCGACCTCGACCTGCCGCCACGCCTCCATGCGAGCCTGATCTGTCCAAATCGCACCGATCTCGGGTCGCGTGTAGCGGAGAATCACATGTCCGACGATACCGGCGGCAGAGGAGGGGACCGTGTACAAGACGATCGTCGCGAGCCAGGTCCGCAAGGCCTACCGGCAGATCAGCGCCGGGGAGTTCGACGAGGTGCTGAAGAGCTTCGCCGGCGACGTGCGCTTCCAGATGATGGGCGACCATCGCCTGGGCGGCGAGCGCCGCGGGATCGACGAGGCCCGCGCGTGGTTCGAGGAGGTCGGGCGGCTGTTCCCCGGCCTCAGGCTCGAGGCCGAGGACGTGATCGTCAGCGGCTTCCCCTGGAACACGCGGATCGCCACGCGCTTCCGGGTGAGCGCCTCGCTCGCCGACGGCGGGCGCTACGAGAACCGGGGCATGCAGTTCCTGCGCCTCCGGTGGGGAAAGGCGGTCGAGGACCGCCTGTACGAGGACACCCGGGTGCTCACCGACGCGATCGAGCGCCAGCGCGCCGCCGCGACCGAGCCGGTCGTCTAGGTCCGGCCCAGGATGCGCGCGGCCAGCACGGCCGCGTTGCGCGCGTTGTCCACGCCCACGCATGCCACCGGCACGCCCGGGGGCATCTGGGCGATCGCCAGCAGCGCGTCGAGCCCGCCGGCCACCGAGGTCGAGCTGGTCAGCGGTACGCCGATCACCGGGAGCTGCGTGTGCGCCGCCACCACGCCGGGCAGCGCGGCGGCCAGCCCGGCGCCGGCGATGATCACCCGCAGCCCGCGCATCTGCGCGTTCTTCGCGTAGTCCGCGACGGTGTCGGGGTCGCGGTGCGCGCTCATCACGCGCGTCTCGGACTTGATGCCCTGTTCGGAGAGCCAGGTGCTGGCCTTCTCCATCGCCGGCATGTCGCTCTTCGAGCCCATCACGATCCCCACCAGCGGGGCGTCGACGTCGAGCTCGTCGAACTCCGTCTCCACCTCGGTCTCGGTCATGGCCCCGGTCTCCTGCGGTTCGCTCACGCGCCCACCCTCTCCACAGCGCGCGCGGCTATGTCGCGGCGCAGTTGCTTGCCGTCGAACTGGATCCGGTCGGCCGCGGCGTACGCGGCGCTGCGGGCCGCGTCCGGATCCTCGCCGAGCCCGGTCACGTTCAGCACCCGCCCGCCGGCGGTGACGAAGCCGCCCTCGGCCTCGGCCGTGCCCGCGTGCAGCACCTCGGTGTGCAGCGCGTCGAGCCCGCGGAGCCCCTCGATGACGTCGCCCTTCGAGGACGACTCCGGGTACCCGCGCGAGGCGAGCACCACCGTCACCGCCCACTGGGACGACCACTCGATCTCCACCCCCTCGAGCCCGCCCTCGCGCGTGCAGCGCTCGAGCAGGTCCACCAGGTCGCTGCGCAGGCGCGGCAGGATCGCCTGGGTCTCCGGGTCGCCGAAGCGGCAGTTGTACTCGAGCACCCTCGGCCCGGCCGCGGTCATCATCAGCCCCGCGTACAGCACCCCGTGGTACGGCGTGCCGCGCCGGCGCAGCTCGTCCACGATCGGCTGGTGCGCGGCGAGCGCCAGCGCGCGGGCGTGCTCGCCGTCGAAGCCCGGCACCGGCGAGTAGCTGCCCATGCCGCCGGTGTTAGGCCCCTCGTCGCCGTCGCGGATGCGCTTGTAGTCCTGAGCGGGGGCCATCGGCACCGCCCGCACGCCGTCGCACAGGGCGAGCAGCGACAGCTCCTCCCCGTCGAGGAACTCCTCCAGCACCACCTCGGTGTCGCCGAAGCGCCGCTCCCCGAAGAACTGGTCGATCGCCTCGCGCGCCTCGGCCTCGGTCTGGCAGATGATCACGCCCTTGCCCGCGGCCAGCACGTCGGCCTTGAGCACGGCCGGGTAGGAGGCGCACGGGATCTGGGCCTCGGCCTCCTCGCGGCTGCGCAGGACCATGTACGAGGCCGTCGGGACCCCGACCGCCCGCATCAGCTCCTTCGCGTACGCCTTCGAGCCCTCGATCCGGGCGGCCGCGGCGCTCGGCCCGAAGGCCGGCACCCCGGCCTCGGCCAGCGCGTCCACCAGCCCCCCCACCAGCGGCGCCTCGGGCCCGACCACCACCAGGTCCGCTCGCTCGTCGCGCGCGGCGCGCACCAGGCCGTCGACGTCGTCCACCGGCACGTCGAGCAGCGGCACGCGGTCGCGGGCGATGCCGGCGTTGCCCGGCGCCGCGAGCACCTCGGGGTGCTGCGGGCTGCGCAGGAGCGCGCGGACCAGCGCGTGCTCGCGCCCGCCCGAGCCGATCACGAGGACGCGCTTCACAGGGTGGCGATGAACTCCTCGACCGGGATCCCCACGAGCGTTTCGTAGCGGGCCGTCCCGCGCGAGCCCAGCTCCATCGACACCCGGGCCATGGTCTTCTCGTCGGGCGCCTCCACGATGTTCACGAAGTCGTACTGCCCGAGCACGGCCCACTGGGCCTTCACCTCGGCGCCGAGCTGCTCGACCTCCTTGTTGACCTCGTTGATCCGGCTCGGGTTGTTCTTCAGCGTCTGCACGCCCTCCGGAGTGAGCGTCGTGAGCATCACGTAGGTCGGCACGGTCCTCCCCTTCGGTGTCGTCGTCAGTCGAGCTTCGGCGCGGACAGCGCGCCCTGGATCGCCGAGCTGCCCCCCAGCAGGAGGATCGCCCAGCGCGCGTAGGACGGGATCGAGTCGCCGGCCATGAGCGCCGCGGCGCAGTCCACGGCGTCCGAGACGGTCGCCGCCTCGACCCAGCGCCTGGCCGGCGTGCCGGCGCTCAGGGCCATAAGGACGCCCGCGCCGATCGCCAGGTCGCGCACGCCGATCGCCCGGATGAGCACCTTCACGGCGCCGTCGGAGGACTTCGACCCCACCCACAGCCGGCCCATCGGGCCGGGCATGAGGATGAAGCCGGCGCCGAGCACGGCGCGGCCCATCCCGACACCCTGAGCGAGTTGCTTCGGGTCCACGGGCGGCACGGTACTACGCGATCCGGGCTCAAGGAACCCGGCCGTTTCGCCGACCGCACCTACATGGACCGGCACCCGACGCTGCGCCCCGACACCGCCACTCGCACCGGGCTCTCCATGCCCGCCCGTGCCTTCCTCGCCTCCGACCCGATCCCCGACGAGCTGTTCGGCGCGCCCGTCGAGCCGCTCTCGGAGGAGGCCGCCGACGCCGTCCGCTCCGAGCTCGGGCACGAGCGCGGAGCCTGGGCCGCGACCACCGCCGACATCGTCCAGCAGGCCTTCCCGGCGGGCCTCGACCACGAGGAGCCGCGCAACTGGCCGCTCTGCGAGGCGCTGCTCCCGCACGTCGCCGCCTCCGCCGGCCACGCCCGCCGGCTCGGCGTGGCCCACCGCTCCGTCGTGCTCGTGCTCACCAGCCTCTCCGGCTACCTGGCCGCCCGCGACCGCATGGACGGCGCCGTGGCCGCCGCCCGCCGCGCGGTCGAGACCGCCGAGGCCGCGCCCCCCGACGAGGAGCTGCTGATCGAGGCCCGCGGTCAGCTCGCCTTCGGCCTCACCCGCGTGGGCGAGGCGGACGCCGCCCGCCCGCTCGGCGAGCAGGTGCTGGAGTCGGTGCTGCGGCTCCACGGCGAGGAGCACCCGGACGCGCTCACCGCGATGACCAACCTGGCCGTGACGATGGACGAGCAGGGCGAGCACGAGGAGTCGCGCGCGCTGAAGGAGCGCGCCTTCGAGATCGCCGCCCGCGTGCTCGGCGGCGACGACCCGCGCACGCTCACGATGGCCAACAACCTCGCGCGCACGCGCGCGGCGATGGGCGACCTGACCGGCGCCCGCGCCCTCGACGAGCACATCCTCTCCGTGCGCGAGCGCGTGCTCGGGCCGGACCACCCCAAGACGCTCGTCTCCAAGAACAACCTCTCGGTCACCGTCCACGAGCTGGGCGAGGTGGACCTGGCCCGCGAGCTCCAGGAGGAGGTCGTGGACAGCCGGGTGAAGATGCTCGGCGAGGACCACACCCTCACGCTGCAGGCGATGGGCAACCTCGGCGCCACCCTCGACGCGCAGGGCGACCTCGACGGCGCCCGCGACCTCCACGAGCAGCTCCTCGACGCCGCCCGCGCCAATCACGGCGAGGACGACCCCGCCACCGTGCGGGCGTTGAGCGACCTGGCGGCCACGCTCTGGCGACTCGGCGAGGAGCGCGAGGCGCACGACATCTTCCAGGCCGTGGTGGCCATCCGCCACCGCACGCTCGGGGCCTACCACCCCGACACGCTGGTTGCGCTCTCGAATCTCGGCACCGTACTGGCCGCCCGCGGTCAGCTCTCCGGCGCGCGGGTGCTCTTCGAGCAGCTCGTGGCCGGCCGGGTCCAGACGTTCGGCGAGGATCACCCGGACACCGTGACCGCGCTGGAGGCCCTCTCCGGAGTGCTCCGCTCCTCCGGCCGCCGCCGCGAGGCGCGCGTGGTCGGGCGC
>JALZEZ010000191.1 GCA_030861775.1 Actinomycetota bacterium | reverse complement strand
GTGTCTAGCAGGCGGCTCGGCGACCGCCGGGCGGCCGGGCGGCCGGGCGGCCGTGCCCGTTCCGTCCGCGCCCGCTCTTACCGTGAAACGCTGCCATGGAAGCCGCCACGCCACTCCGAGCACCGAGCGTCAGGACGCTCCACGACCGGCTGGTCGTCGACGGCCTCGTGGTCGACGACGAGTGCGCGGTGCGCCTCGTCCGCGAGCGCGAGGAGGCCGGGGACGATCCGGTCAAGTCGGTGGTCGACGCGATCGAGATCGGCGCCCGCGTCCTCGACCGCGAGCAGGCCGGCGCCAACGCCGACTTCGTGCGCAGCGAGTTCGACAAGGTCTCGCGCGAGGTCGAGGCGGCGTTCACCGACCGCGCGCGCGAGGCCGGCGAGCAGCTCGAGAAGCAGCTCGAGGCCGTGTTCGGCGCGGAGGGCGGGCAGCTCACCAAGGCGCTCGAGCGGCACTTCTCGGACGAGAGCTCGAGCGCGGTCCAGAACCGCATGCGCGAGGTGCTGGCGGAGACGACGGCGAAGCTGCGCGAGGACCTCCTGCGCCAGTTCACCTCGGCCGACGGCAACAACCCGCTGGCCAAGTTCGAGAAGACCGTGCAGGACACGCTGCGCGAGGCCCGCCAGCGCGACGACGAGCACCAGCGCGCGCTCCAGGAGCGGCTGGCGCGCTTCGAGCGCGAGCTCCAGGCGCTGCGCGACGAGAAGGACAAACTCGAGGAGCTGGAGGCCGAGCGCGAGCGCGGCACCGCGAAGGGCCGGGTGTTCGAGGAGGCGGTGGCCGAGGCGCTCGAGGCGATCGCGGTCGCGCAGGGCGACGACTGCGACGCGGTCGGCGACCTCCCCGGCGCCACCGGCAAGACCGGCGACGTGGTGGTCCACATCGACGCCTGCCGCGGCCCCGCCCGCGGGCGGGTCGTGTTCGAGGCGAAGAACCGCCGCCCCGGCAAGCGCGAGGCGATGGAGGAGCTGGCCCGCGCGCGCGACGAGCGCGACGCCGACTTCGCGGTGATGGTCTTCCCCAGCGAGGACAAGCTGCCGGCCAAGACGCACGCGCTGCGCGAGTACAACGGCGACAAGCTGCTGGTCGCCTGGGACCCGGACGAGGACTCGCCGCTGGCGCTGGAGATCGCCTACGCGCTCGCCCGCGCCCGGGTCCTGATGACCCGCGCGGACGAGGGCGAGGTGGACCCGGCCGCGATCCGCGACGCCGTGGACTCGGCCCTCGCCGTGATGGAGGGCACCAAGGCGATCAAGTCGGAGCTGACCGGCGCGACCAACAAGATCTCCAAGGCCGGCGGCCTCATCGAGCAGATGGAGGGGGCCGTGCGGGCGAAGCTGCGCGAGATCGACGCGCTTGCCGCGGCGGGGGCGTCAGCGGACGGCGAGCAAGCCGCGGCCGCCGCCCCGCCCGCCCAGGGCAGCCTCGTCTAGCCCCTCGCGCCGGCGCCGGCAGGCCCTAGGGCAGCAGCACCGAGTTCGACGACGACGGCCGCTTCGGGCCGACCGCGAGCTTCGCGGGCTCGATCTCCTCGGTGACCGCCTTGTCGGAGCCGGCGCGGATCTCGTACGAGCCCTGCTCGAGGTCGTGCTGGATGCGGCCGGTGTCGAGCGGGTTGATCGGGCCCACCTCGTCGGTGCCGCTGGGGCCGTCGAGCGTGATCGTGTGCGCCTCCTGCGTCTGGTTGGAGACGATCAGGATCACCGGCCCGGCGCCGACCTTCGCCGGCTGGACCGAGACCGAGGATTCGGTGATCACGCCGCTGAGCTGGACGGGCGCCGGCGGGCGCGGGTCGTTCTCGAAATCGTCGTCGTCCCCGCACCCGGCGAGCACGAGCATGCATAGCCCTCCCGCGAGGAGCGCCGCGGTGCGGTTCCGTCCGACTCTGGTCATCCCCCACATCCCCCTGCCGAACCCTATCCGAACCACACGGACGTACGAGCAGAGATCATTTCGTCCACCTCACCCTGGATGTTCTTGCGGATGCCCTCGGCCAGCGATTGCACGAGCTCGATGTCGTCCGCGTCCTCGGGCCCGTAGCCGTCCAGCGCGACCGGTTCGAGGAAGCGGATCCGGAACTTCGCGGGCATGTACATCAGGCCCGCGGCCAGCCCGAAGTGCGGGAAGGCGTGGTTCACCGGGAAGTAGATCAGCCCGGTCAGGCGCTCCAGGACGGGCACGTGGGCGAAGATCGGCATGGCCTCCTCGGCGCCGATCACGGCCACCGGGACGATCGGCACGCCGGCGCGCAGCGCGGTCTTGACGAAGCCGCCGCGCCCGAAGCGGCGCAGCTTGTAGCGCTGCCAGTAGAGCTTCCGCGTCCCCTTCTGGCCCTCCGGGAACACGAGCACGAGGCGGCCCTCGTCGGCGAGCAGCCGCTGCGCGTTGGCCGGATGCGCCGAGACCATCCCGATCTTGTTCGCCAGCATGCCCACGCCCGGGTAGCCCTTGAACCAGTTCTCGCCGAGCATGTAGAGCGGCCGCGCGCCGGGGTGCTCGTTGCGGAGCGCCTGCATGATCATCGGCGCGTCCGGCGGCAGCGCCCCGGAGTGATTGGAGACGAGCAGGGCCCCGCCGTCGCCCGGCACGTTCTCGATCCCCTCGGTCTCCACGCGGAACCAGTAGCGGTAGTAGAAGTTCAGCACCGGCTCGATGAGCGAGAACATCCGCTCGGAGCGGCCCCAGTCGTCCAGCTCGCGGCCCGGCTCGGCGGCCGGGATCAGCTCGCGCAGGCGCCGGGCGTCGGTCGTCTCGAAGTCGCGCTCGGTGGGGGAGGGGAGCTCCAACGGGTCGAGCCGCGGGTCGTAGTCGACCGCGGCGGCACGCGGCTCCTCGGCCCCGGCACCGGAGTCGAGCGGTCCTCCCAGTAACGGACTGTCGGCGCTCAGGCGCCCGCGACGAGCTGACGCTCGTCCCTCAGCTCCCTGAGTCTCCTCTGCAAGCGGTCCCACGACTGACCCTCTGTCTCCTCGTAGTCCCGACCCTCGAGTCCGCGGATGCTGTCGCTGTACGTCTCCCACGCCTGTCGCTCGCGAGCGTCAATTTCGGCGAGCCTCCGTGCTCTTTGGTCCGAGATGTACGTCGTCATTCTCAGCTCGCTCCTCGTGCGATTGGCGAGTAAGGCCATCGTACCCCGGATCGCGGCGCGTACACCGCCTCTGGGTACTTACTTGCTGCGGGTCGAGAACTTCCAGCTGCGGTCGGCCTCGGCCAGCGGGTTTCCGCCCTCGTCGACGATGGCCGCCGCGAGCTTGACCGAGTAGCGCCGCCGGGGGCTCAGGCGCCTCTTCGGCACGAGCCGCGCCCGCCGCTTGGCCCGGTCGTAGCTCACGCGGGTGGAGATGCGCTGGCCGTTCGGGGCGAGGAGCTGGAGCGTCTTGGTGCTGATGTTGCGCACGGCCTCCGAGAACGTGACGGTCACGCCGGACTTCGTCGAGACCTTCGCGCGCGAAGCCGGGGAGCGCTTGCGGACCCTGGGTGGCGTGTAGTCGGTCGATATGGCCGCCCGCACGTCCTGACCGTCCTTGGCGAACTCCCAGTCGAGCCGGAACTGCGAGAAGCCGGTCTGGGTCGTGTCGGCGTTCACCAGCACGGCGGTGATGCGCGAGAACCGCCCCGGGTTCTCGAGCTCGACCACGGCCTCGCCGCCGCGCGGCAGCCGCCTCAGCTCCACCACCGGCAGGCCGCTCGCCTCGTCGCCCTCGCGGCCGACGAGCGCGAACGCGCCGCGAGTGTCGCGCGGGAGCGAGGCGACGAGCTTGAAGCGCTCGTGCTGGGTGGGGATCACGTTGATCAGCGCGTAGCTCGCGTGGTCGAGCCGGCCGGCGATCCCGCCGTCGTCGGGCAGGAGGCTGTCGCGGGTGGCGCGCTCCACGTCTGGCCAACTGGGGCCCTCCTCGAACACGCCGGCGGCCGAGCGCCACTCGGCGGTGTCGGCCACGAAGCGGGTGAAGGCGTCGAAGAAGGTGGTGCCCTGGGTCAGCAGGGCGGCGTCGTAGGCGTCGGGCGCGAACGAGACCGGCCGGGTCTGGAGCGACTTCTCCCAGGCCGTGCGGATCACGTCCTGGCCGTAGCGCTCGTCGATCCAGCGGTTCCAGACGGCGTTGCCGTAGACCTTGACGTTCTGCGCGTCGGTCAGGTCGGCGGGGTTGAACTGCGTCAGCGGGACCTGCGTCAGCTTCGACCACGGGGTCAGGTAGGCGACGTAGTCGTTGATGTCGTCGTAGACCTTGTCCTCCATCCAGACGGCGGTGGACTCGAACATCCAGGAGTCCTGGAGCACGTCGTAGCCGAACTGGATGACGTGGTTGTACTCGTGCGCGGCCGTGACCTGCATCGGGGGCAGCGGGCTGCTGTAGCGCGGGTACTCGGCGCTCGTGTAGTCGTTGTCCATCACCAGGTAGGCCGCCTGCGAGTTGCCCGACTGGCCGGGGTCGGGCGTGGCGTAGCCGAAGATGCCCTGGTTCCCGAGCTGCTTGATGTAGACGTCGACCTTGTTGAAGTCGCCGCCGCGGGTGCCGTCCGGGGTCGGCTCGCGCCAGCCCATCCCGACGTTCTCGACCGCGAACACGTTCTCGAACACCTGGCTCATCGACTGGACGTAGTCGGGGATCGAGTCGCCGTCGCCCGACGCGAGCGGCGGCGCGTCCTCGGTCGTGTCCACCCAGTGCACGCAGAAGTGGGCCGAGCAGAAGCGCTGCTCGTTGGTGCCGGGCGCGTAGTCCTCCTCGCCGGCCTGGGCCTGGCCGGTGGTGGGGCGGGCCAGCAGGGCCCGGGCCTCACGCCGGTCGCCCTCCGGCAGGGCCTTCATCTGCACGGCGAGGTCCTTGAGGATCGGCGAGAGCTCCTTGCCGGTCTCGACGCCCTCGCCGTCGAAGAGCTCCTTGGCGTCGCGGAGGGTGGCGCGCGCCTCGTCGCGGCCGCTCGAGCTCGCGCGCTCGTCCGCCGCCGCGGGGGCGGCGGTCACGAGTACGGCGACGAGGATGAGGACTAGGCGGAGTGGCACGCGCGTTCCTGTAGGAACAGCGTCGGAAGCCCGAAGGATCGGCTTGAGCGGCGTCATCCGGAGTTTCTTCGGAACGGGAGCTCGACCACCTCCGCCGTCGTGCCGCCGCTTCCGACCTCGACCGTGTCGCCGGGCTCCGCCTCGCGGCGGACCAGCGCGAGCGCGATCGGGCCGTGGACGGGGGAGACGGCGGTGGACCCAAGCACCCCCACGACCCGCTCGCCGAGGCGCAGCTCCTCGCCGCGCTCCGCCTCCGCCGACAGGCGCATGCCGCGCAGGTGGCGGTTCGGCTTGCCCTTGTAGTGCAGCCGGGCGACGGTCTCCTGGCCCACGTAGCAGCCCTTGGTGAAGCTCACGCCGCGCTCGTTGAGCCCGGCCTCCTCGGGGATCGTGTCGGCGCCGAAGTCGAGCCCGAAGCGGGGGCGGCCGCTCTCGATGCGGACGGTCTCGGCGGCCTCCTCGGAGACGGGCTCCACCTCGGGCTCCGTCCGCCCGATGACATCCACGCCGAGGTCGGTGGCCACGAACAGGCCGTCGCCGGCCTCCACGAAGGCGTGCTCGTCATCCGGTACGTCCACGCCGAGCCGCTCGCGGGCGGCCGGGCCGATGACCGAGGTGAGCGCGCGCGAGTCGGTCACGTCCTCGGGGCGGATGTCGCGGCCGATGCCGTAGGTGCGGATCATGTGGTCGAGGACCGGCAGGGCCCCCTTGGCGCAGTCGATCCAGAGCCAGTCCGCGCCGCGCAGGATGCGCATGTCCATGCGGACCTTGCCCTTGTGCGTGAGCAGCAACGCGTAGCACCCGGTTCCGGGCTCGAGGCCCTCCACGTCGTTGGTCACCTGGCCCTGGAGGAAGGCCGCCGCCTCGGCGCCGCGGAGGACGAGCTTCCCGCGCGCGCGCACGACCGCCCCGGCGGACTCGCGCAGCAGGTCGTACTCGGGCGCCTGGATCATCCGCTTCAAGGGTAGGGTTCGGTGACGTGGCGCTGGCGGACGACTTCGACCGGATCCTCGCGTCCCTCCCGCCGGACTGGACGCACCTGAGGGCCGACCTGCGGATCTTCGACGAGGAGCGCTACGTGGAGGCCGCCTCGCTGCTCGTGCAGGTGAATGCCCAGCCGTACTCGCGGCACGACTGGCACTGGCAGCTCAACGTGGCGCGCGAGTTCGGGCACGCCGCCGCGCCGGAGACCGTGCACGGCACCCTGGCGGTGCTCGACGGCGAGGACATCGAGGGCGAGATCGAGCTGCGCGACGCCCGCGTGGGACGGGTCGAGGTCGTGCAGATGTGGGGCCGGCCGGAGTCGGTGCGCCAGGAGCACCGCCGCCGGCGGGCGCAGTGACGCCGCGCGTGGCGCTGCTCTGCCCGGACCTGCTGTTCGGGTCCCGGGTCGAGGGCGCGCTGTCGGCGGCCGGGCACGAGGTCACCCGCTTCGACGCACCCGATGCGGCGCGCGAGGCGGCCGCGGACGCGGACGTGCTGGTCGTCGACCTCACCGCGGACTCCTACGACGGAGCCGAGCTGGGCTCCGCGGGCGTGCCGACGCTCGGCTTCTACTCGCACGTGGACGTGGAGACGCGGCGGCGGGCCGAGGGGGCCGGGTACGACCTGGTCGTGCCGCGCTCGCGGATGGCGCGGGAGACGGTGGCGCTGGTGGAGCGGCTCGCCTCGTGAGCCGGACCGCCGTCGTCACCGGCGCCTCGAGCGGGATCGGCGAGGCCACCGCCCGCCGGCTCGGCCGCGACGGCTGGCGC
>JALZEZ010000463.1 GCA_030861775.1 Actinomycetota bacterium | reverse complement strand
GGCCTCGAGCGCCCAGGAGGCCAGCTCGCGGCCCAGCACGCTGTCGTCGCGCACGATCGCGATCGAGCGCGCGCCGCGCTCGCGCGCCCAGTCGACCAGCAGCCCGGCCTGGAGCCCTCCGTGCGGGACGATCCGCACGAACGTGCGCCGGCCCTCGGGGTAGTAGCGCGCCGGGATCTCGCCGCCGCCGCCCGGGTCGGAGCGGGTCAGGCTGGGCAGCGGGTCGCCGGGGCTCACCTGGAGCAGGTCGGCGTCGTTCGTGACCGGGACCGAGACAGCCGAGCCGCCGAGGTCGAGCTCGCCCAGGTAGGCCACCGCGGAGTCGTCCTCGGCCGCCCGGCGCGCGTTCTCCTCGACCGCGTCGGGCTCCCACGGCCCGTCCTCGCCGCCGGCGCTGTCGAGCTCCACCAGCCGCACCCGGCGCCCGCCCGCGCTGCCCTTCGCGTCGGAGAGCGCCAGCCGCTGCCCGGCGGCGACGGCGCCCGCCTGGCGAGCGGAGATCCCCTGGCGCGGGAGGCTCGAGTAGACCGTCAGCGGCCCGTCCCCGCGGGGCTCCGGCTCGTCGTCCGAGCCGCAGCCCGAGGCGAGCGGCGCCAGGACGGCGAGCGACAGGGCGAGCAGCCTGCGCGCTGGGTATGTTCCGGTCATCTTGCGCATCGGGGTCCTCACAGGCGGCGGCGACTGCCCCGGGCTCAACGCGGTGATCCGCGCCGTGGTCCGCAAGGGCGTCGACCGCTACGGCCACGCGATCGTAGGGTTCCGCGACGGCTGGCGCGGTGTGATCGAGAGCTCCTACGAGGAGCTGACGATCGAGTCGGTCAGGGGCATCCTGCCGCGCGGAGGCACGATCCTGGGCTCCTCCCGCACCAACCCGTTCAAGCGCGACGACGGCGTGGAGCGCGTGCGCGACGCGCTGGCAAGCCTCCACCTCGACGGGCTGATCGTGATCGGCGGCGAGGACACGCTGGGCGCCGCGGCCAAGCTGCACGCGGCCGGCGTGCCCGTGGTCGGCGTGCCGAAGACGATCGACAACGACCTCGGCGGGACCGATCGGACCTTCGGCTTCGACACCGCCGTGCAGGTGGCCACCGACGCCATCGACCGCCTGCACACCACCGCCGAGAGCCACCACCGCAACCTCGTCGTCGAGGTCATGGGGCGCCACGCGGGCTGGATCGCGCTCCACTCGGGCGTGGCC
The DNA here is from genome assembly GCA_030861775.1 of Actinomycetota bacterium. GTDB lineage: Bacteria > Actinomycetota > Thermoleophilia > Solirubrobacterales > Thermoleophilaceae > AC-37. Next base: position 1,825 of record JALZEZ010000463.1, on the reverse strand, counting down.
GGCGGCGCGGACGTGATCCTGATCCCCGAGCGGCCGTTCGACATCGAGGAGGTCTGCCGCCTGATCCAGCGCCGCCACGCGCGCGGGCGCTACTTCGCGATCGTGGTCGTGGCCGAGGGGGCCACCCCGATCGAGGGGACGATGGCGACGACCGGCGACGGGGGCGAGGACGAGTTCGGGCACGTCCGGCTGGGCGGCATCGGCCAGCGGCTGGAGCGCGAGATCGAGGGCCGGACCGGCTACGAGACCCGTGCCACCGTGCTCGGCCACATCCAGCGCGGCGGGACGCCCACCGCGTACGACCGGGTGCTCGCGACCCAGCTCGGCCTGGCCGCGGTGGACGCGGTCTCCGAGGGCAGGTGGGGCACGATGGCCGCGCTGCGCGGACCGCGCGTGGAGCTGGTCACGCTCGAGGAGGCGGTGGCCGAGCTGCGGACCGTGCCGCCCGAGGAGTACGAGCAGGCCGGCGTCTTCTTCGGCTAGCTAGGGAAGCAGGCGCTCGCGCACGTACGGGTAGACGATCCGCCCCGTCGCGCCCGCCACCAGCAGGAAGACCGGGATCAGGAAGGCGTCGAAGGCCTTGGCGCCGTTCGCCCAGAGGACGATCCAGATGATCAGCCCGACGGTGAATGCGGCGACGGTCCCCACGCTGTCCTCCTACCGGTAGTCGGCGATCGCCCGCCGCAGCCTCGTGACCCCGTTGAAGGCGCCGATCATCATCCGCTCCGCGCTCGAGTCCTGGGGCGGGAGCATCCCGAAGGCGCGCGCGTAGGCGGCGCCGTCGTAGTAGACGGTGTTGCGCACGATCAGGCCGTCCTCGACCTCCATGACGTCCACGCCGCGCAGCTCGACGGTCCGGCCGGTGGGCTCGATCCCGTTCAGCGGGCCGCCGGTGTGCGTGCCGCGCAAGCGCCACTGGATGACGCAGCGGCGGTCGTCGGCGGTCACGTTCTCGACGACCATCTCGAGGTCGGGGACCGCGGTGAAGACCTCGCGGAACTGCTCCCGGATCTCGTCGTGTCCGCGGAACACGCCGAGCGCGACCCAGTCCTGGATGCCCTCGGGGTGCCATTGCGCCAGGCAGCCCTCGATGTCGTGGGCGGAGAAGCGGTCGAAGGCCGTCTCGGCGACCTCCCGCGCGGTGCGCCCCGCTGTCTGCGTCTCGGCCATCTGCGCCGGACCCTATCAACGGCCGCATACCCTCTCGCGCGATGCGCCGGGCCCCGATCGTGCTGCTGCTCGCCGCCGCCCTGCTGGGCGGATGCGGAGACGACGACGAGGGCGACCGCACGCCGAAGCAGGAGCTGGAGGCCCTGCTGCCGGACTACGAGAAGGCGGTGGCCGACCAGGACTGCGAGGCGTTCACGCGCTTCGTGCACAGCGCGGTGCGGGCGCCGGGGAAGCGGGCCGACGACCCGCCCGACCCGCGGGAGTGCTCGAACTTCGGGGTCTCCTACACGCGGCTCGAGGGCTTCGAGGCGAAGCGCACGAAGGTGTTCGGAAGCGCGGCGATCGTCGAGGGCCACGTCGAGGGGCGGCTGACCGCGCTGATCTGGACGCTCGACGACGGGCGCTGGACCCAGGTGCAGGCCACGCCGCCGGGCACGAGCCCCCAGATCCAGGGCCAGAGCCGGCCGACCGAGCGCTACCTCCCGAACGCGGCCGCGTGGGTGCGCGCGATGCGCGCAGGCGCCTGCGGGCGGGTGTTCCGGCTGCTCAACCCGGCCTCGCCGCTGATCGGCGAGCGCGACGACGAGCGCGAGTTCTGCGGCCGGCTGCGCTCCGCCCGCTCGGACCCCCGGCGGCTGCCCGCGCAGCTCGCGCA
>JALZEZ010000462.1 GCA_030861775.1 Actinomycetota bacterium | reverse complement strand
TCGCGACCCTGCTGGCCGCCGTGGGCCACGCCCGCCAGCGCGAGTTCAACGACGGCCGCTACGAGGACGGCGACGCGGCGATCGCCTGGATCGCGCGCCACGCGCAGGACGGGCACCGGATCGGGCTGGCCGGGGTGTGGAGCGTCGAGGGCCGGGCGCCGGTCTGGCCGGCCTTCGGCGAGCGGCTCGGCAACCACGTCGAGTTCGTGGGCCCGACGGTGGACGAGCAGCTCCGCGAGTACGCCCGCCGCGACCGCTGGGCCGAGGCCGTCCGCGCCGGGGGCTACGACCTGTTGCTCGTGGGCCGCGGCGGCTACGCGCGCGAGGAGTGCCCGGTGCCCGGCCAGGACTCCGACGACGACGCCTGGGCCCGGCTCGAGGGCTTCGAGGTCCTGGCCCGGACAGAGCGCCTGACGCTGTACCGCGTCCGCCCGGATCGGGCCTAGCATCTGGGGCGGTGGGGCCCCTCGTCGCGATCCTCGCAGTGCTCGCGCTCGCCGCGCCCGCGAGCGCGGCCGTCCCCTTCGGCTTCCACGGGGTGGACTACGACCGCGAGGCCGCCTGGGCACCGGCGCCGATCCAGGCCGAGATGTGGGCCGAGATGCGGCGCAGCGGCGTGCAGTCCGCCCGCGTGATCTTCGACTGGAGCGAGGCCCAGAAGACCCCCGGCGCTCCGCCGAGCTGGCACGAGACCGACCCGCTGATGGTCAACGCGGCCACCCAGGGGATCGAGCCGCTGCCGGTCGTGCTGTACGCCCCGCGCTGGGCGCGCGCGGTGCCGGGCGAGAAGCAGTCCGCGCCGGCCGATCCCAAGGACTACACCGCCTACCTGGCCCAGCTCGTGGCCCGCTACGGCCCCGGGGGCACGTTCTGGGCCGAGCACCCCGAGCTGCCGGCGCGGCCGATCGGGGCCTGGCAGATCTGGAACGAGCCCGACATGGAGTACCAGTGGGTCCCGCGCAAGAACTGGCAGGCGGGCTACGGCCGGCTCGTGCGCGAGGCGCGCACGGCGCTGACGGCGGCCGACCCGGGCGCGAAGCTCGTGCTGGCCGGGGTCACGAACTTCTCGTGGCGCTCGCTGCGCACGATGTACGAGCTGGGCCGGATCGAGGGGGCGTTCGACGTCGCCGCCCTCAACGCCTACACCCGCGAGCCCGCGAACCTGGTCGAGATCGTGCGGCGCGCGCGCAAGGTGATGAGCGCGCGCGGCGACGGGAAGGTGCCGATCTACGTGACCGAGTTCGGGGCCTCCGCCTCGCAGGGGCGGATCACCGTGGGCCGCGACCGCGACCACCTCCAGACCACCGACCGCAAGCTGGCCAAGCTCGTCGTCCGGGCCTACGACGCGCTGGCGGCGAACCGCAAGCGCCTGCGGGTGGGGCGGGCCTACTGGTACACCTGGGCCTCGTCGTACGACCGTAGGGGCGACATCTTCGACTTCTCCGGGCTGGTGCGCTTCGGGGAGGGCGACGCGACCTTCTCCGAGCGCCAGGCGCTCGGCGCCTACCGCAAGAGCGCCCGCAAGCTCCAGGCCGTCAGCCGCCGCTGACGATCCGGGCCAGCCGGCGCCGCTTGCGCCAGCCGGGGGCGGCCCCGCCGCGGGCCTCCACCGGCTCGGCCAGGTACGCGCTCAGCTCCTCCGCGTCCGCGAAGATCCGCTCGCGGTATGCGAACGAGCCCTCCCACCAGAGCTGCTGCACGCGCTCCTCGGGGGAGAGCCCGTCGTGGAAGCCCGGCGGGAAGTGGGTCTCCTCCTGACCGTGCAGCGCGTGCGGCTTCATGACGAAGTCGATCCCCGACTCGGTCACGTCGATCAGCCAGCGGTGGTGGCTCCAGCCGGCCCACGGCCCGGCCACGCCCCAGCTCTGCTCCTCGAGCCGCGACGGCACCTCCACGTACCCCGCCCGCGCCACGCGCTGGAGCTCCGAGCAGACCCAGACCGGGTCGCGCACGTCCTCGAGCGTGTGCGAGCAGATCGCGAAGTCGAAGCGCCCGTCCGCGAACGGCCACGGCTCGCGGTCGCAGATGTCGCGCCGCACCCACGACTCGGGTCCGAAGCGCTCGCCCGCGACCGCCCTCCGCTCCTCGTACGGGAGCAGGTCGAGAACCCAGTCCGCGCGCGCGAACGGGCTGGCGCCGCCGCCCACGTCGAGCACCAGGTCGCCGTCGGAGAGGCGGGCGAGGACGCGCTCCTGGCTCGCTTCGAGCACGGCCGGAGCCTAGCCTCCGGGCCGTGACCACGATCCTCGCCCCGCACCTCGACGACGCGGTGCTGAGCTGCTGGAGCGTGCTGGCCGCGGGGGACGAGGTGGGGGTGGTCAACGTGTTCGCCGGCGTGCCCCGGGCCGGCACCGCCGGCGCGTGGGATCGCGAGACCGGGGCGAGCGACTCGGTGGCGCGCATGCGCGAGCGGGAGCGCGAGGACGTGGAGGCGCTCGCGCTCGCCGGGTGCGTGCCGGTGAACCTCGGGTTCCTCGAGGAGCAGTACCGGGAGCGCCCGGTGGAGCCCGGCGAGGTGCTCGCCGCGCTGCCGGAGGAGCTCGACGTCGTCTACGGGCCCGCGGGCATCGGCGGGCACGCCGACCACCTCCTGGTCCGCTCCCTGATGGGGCCCCTCCGGGAACGCGGCGCCGACGTGCGCCTCTACGCCGACCTGCCGTACTGCGCCCGCCGCGGCTGGCCCGAGTGGGTGACCGGCGAGGCGGCCCATCCGGAGGCGGGCGCGGACTGGGACCTCGGCGGGCTGGACGCGCAGCTAGGGCTGCGGCCGTGCGCCGTGCGGCTCGAGCCCGCCGAGCAGGAGCGCAAGCGCAGCGTGCTCGCCGTCTACCGGACTCAGTTCGCGGCGCTGACCGCCGGCTCGTGGCGGCTGACCGACCCCGGGGTGCTGCCGTTCGAGGTGCTCTGGGAGCCGTTGAGCGAGTGCCCGCCGAGCATCGACGCGACCCGGGCATAGGCCGCGTTCGCCGCGGCGATCGGCCGCTCCGTGGCCGCCAGCAGCGCCGGGCGAAGCGCGTCGGCCTCCTC
>JALZEZ010000034.1 GCA_030861775.1 Actinomycetota bacterium | reverse complement strand
GTCAGGCCCCGAGCCTGCCCGCGCGCGAGGGACTGGACCGCCGGCCGGCGCCGCCCGCACAGTCCTACGCCGCCGACGAGCAGAACGGCGACCTGATCGATCTTGCGCTGGGCGCTGTAGAGGGAGCGAAGTACGTCGGCCTCGCTGACGCGGAGCCTGCGGGCGACCGATCGGCGGCTCAGCTCGTCGCCCTTGACAAGCCGGTACACCGCGCGCTCCCGAGCGTCCAGCTCGCTCAGGCAGTCGTCGACTACACGCCTGTCCGCAGCGACGGTGGCGGCTTCCTCGACGCCATCGGCGCGCTCGTCGGCCGCAACCTCCTCGAACAGCTCGCCAACCGAAAGCTCGCGTCGCCACCCCGCCTTCCAGAAGTCCTTCGCCCGGAAGCCGAGACCGGTCCAGAGCGCGCCGGATGTGCTCCTCAGACCGGAAGCGCCGCGTGCAGAGCACCATCGCCACGTCTTGGAATTGATCCTCGTGCTCGGCCGGCGGCAGGTCGCACCACAGTCGGCGTCCCCGCATGCGGCCAGAACGTCGGGGCGTCAGCGCTCAAGAAGCTGAGCGATCTCGTCGGGTCCAAGCTCCTGACCCGCGACGCCCGTGCCCCGCTCGGCGGCTGGGGCGAGCTCTACATCCGTGAAGCTCACCGTACCCCTCAGTCTTCGCTCCTGATTATTCCCCTTGCGCGCATGCGCCGGGTGCAGTTCGTCTCAGAAGGGGTAGAGAGCGAGCCGTCGGATCTGGAGAAAGAATTTCTCCTGGGCGTCGCATTACCTGCGCTCGCTTCGACCGAATCGGAATCGCGCGGCGAGGTCGCCGAAGCCGTATCGCTAGTCCGAGCCTGAGGACGGCCAGGGGATTGTGCTCCGCCTGGCGCGTGATACGGTGCTGATATCAGCACTCTGGCCCCTGATATCCCGGATTGGAGCCGCCCGGCCGAGTTCGTATGAAGCCTACGTCGAGAGCCGTCTACGCGCAAGAGCGCGCAATGAGGAACGCCTACGCAGACGAGCTTCAGCGCTACCGCCCGCTCGAGCTCGAGGTCAGCCGTGAGCGCCTCCCGGGGACTGCCGACTGCAAGCGCGCTGACCTCTTCACGGTCGACAGGCAGGGCTTGCTGCGCGTGTGGGAGTTCAAGGTGCGCGCTACCGGGGCGTCACTGGGCCAGCTGCTCCTGTACCTCGCCTTGTGCCGCCGGCACTACAACGGGAAACGGGTGGTCCGGCCTGTGCTCGCGGCGGCCGAGTTCGATCCCGACGTCACCTTCGCCATCGAAGCGCTCAACCTCGGCATCGAGGTCGTCGTGCTTCCCCCAGCTGTGCTGAACGCTGGCCGAATCCCGTTCAGCCACCCCGCTGAGGCCGTCCCCGCCTTCGCCCTTTAGGAGAGAAGGAGATTCATGTCCATCGAGACCCTCACCCCGCCGAAGCTCGTCAGGACCGACGCCTTCGCGGTCGATCCGAAGTTCAAGATCCGAATCGCCCGCGCTGACGAGGACGAGGAACTCCGAAACGCCCTATGGGCCGGGCACTTCGAAGTCCAGGCCGGTGGGTACACGGCCCACCATTGCCAGCTCTACCTGGTCGGTGCGGGCGCGCAGCCACGTTCGGTCGCGAGCCTGAACTTGGACCTGATTCAGTTTGAGGAGGTCGTCCGCTACAACCCCGCCGCGCCGCCGGCCGACGAGTTCTTCGCAAAGCAGATGCTCGACTACCACGCGCGGACACAGGCGGACTTCGAGGGCGCGAAGAAACGCAACCTCATCGACTACACCGCGTACGGCTTGGAGGCCCTCCGGGGCGAACGCAAGGCGAACATCCCCGAGATCAACGGCTGGTTCGACGTCGAGGCGTCGAAGGACACGCTCTTCGTGGTCCTGCACGCGCCCGAACCCGATGTTTTCTACGGGCAGCTCTTCCTCCCCAGCGTGAACCCCGTGATGCAGGCCGATGGTCAGACCCAAGCGGCCATGCTCTTCAAGCTTGCCCGCACCAAGTACGGCGCTCCGCGCAGGTCGCAGTTCCGCGTGAAGCTCGAGGTCGAGTTCGGCCTCACTCCCGAAGAGGCCGGCCAGGCGTTCGCGGATCGGAACGGGCGCGGGGTAAAGAAGAACCGCAACTTGGTCGCGGACCTCACGACGGTGGGCGGACTCGCCACGATCATGAAGAAGGCGATCCCCGGCACGATCTTCGAGGGCCGCACCTTTAACGGGCGCGGGCAGGGAATCAGCGAGACGTCGACCACGATGATCATCGACCTCGCGACGCTCGAGCAGGTCGTCCTCAACGCCTGTACCTACGGCACGCGGCGGCCGGAGCACATCAAGGACATGCACGTCGACACCTATCTGCCGGTCGTGCGCGACTTCCTCGGGCTACTCGAGCGGGTATTCGGTTCTCAGTGGCCCAAGGACACGCCGCCGGGAGCGGACCAGTACCGCAAGATCTACGTCCACGGCTGGTCATTCGCCTTCAAGGCGCTCGCGCGCGCGTACTACCGGACCCGCATCGACGAACTCGGTCCCCTCGCTGAAGCGATGCGACGCGACGACCTGGACACCGTCAGCACCGACAACGCGAACGCGTGGAGGAAGCGGGCCGACAGGCTCGCCGCGGCCGACGCCAAGCGGCCGGCCGGCGAGCGGAGGTTCACGCCGCCGATCAGCACGAAGCAGTTCGAGCATCGGCTGCGAAGGATCGACTGGGTGCGTCATCGAAAGCACTGGGTCGATCTCACCCACTTCACGCGCGATGCGACTACCGGCAAACCGAACGTCAAGACGCTCGCCGACGGGACGATCGTCATAAAGGCCAAGGCGCCTACGCAGAAGGAGGTGATAGCCGGGATCGAGGGCACCATCCTCGGCCCGGACTGGAAGACGCTCTGCGGAAAGGAAGACTTTGACTGGAGGAAGGCCGCGTGAGCCCGAGCGTCGCAGCCGACCCCCTCGTCGGGCTGCCCCGCAGAACGATCTCCGCGGATGAGTTCTTCGAGCTCGTGGACCTCGTCCTCGCGGACGTCGAGCGTCCTCCTTTCGGGGCCGATCAGCGCAGGATCGTCGAGGTCCTCGACGACGATCAGGTCCTCCAGATCCTCGCCGGTCCCGGCTCCGGCAAGACCGAAGTGCTGGTTTGGCGCGTGCTGTTCGAGCTGTTCGTCCTCGGGAGCGAAGCCTCGCGGCTCATGGTCACGACGTTCACCCGGAAGGCCGCGCAGGAGCTGAACGTCCGCATGGTCGAACGCTCCGACGCGCTGCTCGAGAAGGCGCGCGCGATCGGCCTCGACGTGGACGACCCGCGCGTGCACGACCTACGCATCGGCACCATCCACTCCCTCTGCGACCAGCTCCTCAGCGAGTACGACGAGGAGTACATGGAGCGCGGGACGCAGCTGATCGACGACACCGAGACGCGCGTACGGCTGTTGCGCGACTGGGGCTGGATCTTCAGCCGCGGGAGGGGCGACCACGTGCTCAAGCAGGTCCTCGACGTCCCGGAGCTCGACGCGCTGTTCCGCGCGCCGTGGAACGAGCGTGCCCTAAGCGGGATGACCAGGGTGGACTTCACCCTGATGCTGCTGAATCAGCACACCGAGACGTGGATCCCCCGCTGCGCCGCCGACGGTCGGCCGAACGGCATCGAGCTCCTAGGGCACATGGGGCTCACCGATCGGCTCGTCTGGCTGCAGCAGCGCTGGGAGGAGTACCTCGACGCCAACTCGATCCTCGACTTCGCAACCCTTCAGAAGCGCTTCCTCGAGCGGCAAGACGTGGTCGCCGGCAAGCTCAGCCACGTCTTCGTCGACGAGTACCAGGACACCAATCCGATCCAGGCGGCCATCCACCTCGGGTGGGTCCGGACGATCGGCGCGCGGCTGACGGGGGTAGGCGACGACGACCAGGCGCTGTACAGGTTCCGCGGCTCCGACATCGCGTGCTTCTCGGACCTCGGCAGCGATTGTGCGGCCGAGGGGTTCGGCTTCCGCCAGGAAGTGCTCGAGGAGAACCGGCGCTCGACGGCGACGATCGTGTCTTTCACACAGGCCTTCCGGGACGAGACGGTGCTCGCGGGGGTGTCCCTCGCGAAGACGGTCCGCGCCCCACAGGACGCCGAGGCCGGCACGCCGGCGAGGCTTCTCGAAGGTGCCTGGCCAGGGCTCTGCGAACGCGTGGCGGACGAGGTCGAAGCGCTCGGCGCCGGCAGGGTTCCGGCCCTCGGTGAGCCCACGCCCCCGAAGGTTGCGATCCTCATGTTCTCGACGTCCGAGGTCGAGACGCGCGCCGGCCTGAAGCCCGCCCTCGAACTGCGCCAGGCACTCGAGGCGCGCGGGATCCGGGTCTACAACCCGCGCAACAAGTCGGCCGCCCGGCCGGGCAGTCCCGTGCACGACCTGATGGGGCTGATCTCGTATCTGATTGATCCCGTGACCTTCGCGCCGGCGGGGGCGCGCGGAGGACGGATCATGGTCTGGGCATCGATGCGAGACGCGAACAGGGGTGCGTACTCGCCGACGGCGCGGCCCGACGTGTGGGTCCAGGACGACCACGCGGCCATCCAGAAGAGGGTCCGCAAGGCGTACAACAACAGCCTTGACGATCCCGGGCCCGAGGTCGGCCCGCTGCTCGACTACCTCGACCGCATGCGCGCAGACCTCATCGCGGCCGAGCGCCGCGGACGGCCGATCAGGCTCAACCTCGGCGGCCTCGTCGCGCGGCTCCTGCGGATGGAGCCGTTCCGCTCGGCGGGGTACACGCCGAAGCTGTTCCGGCAGGCGCTGTTCACTCAGTTGCTCGAGGCCAACGTGGCCGCGACGCGGATGACGAGGAAGTCGTTGGAGAGACCGCTTCGGCCGACACGCGACGAGAACGGCAAGGTCAGCTGGCCACCCGAGTTCTGGGAGCTGCTGAACTACTTCGGCCAACTTGTCTCCGCGGGCGGCCAGGACGACGTGGAGGTCGAGGCCTTCGGCGAGAACGCGGTGTCCGTGCTCACGTTTCACCAGGCGAAGGGCCTCGAGTTCGACCACGTCTACGTGACGATGACGGGCAAGGACCCGGAGCCGAGTTCCGCGCTCGCGACCGAACTGTTCAGCGGCGAGTCGCCTGCATTCAGCGTCGCCGACAGGCGGCCGGTGACCGCCGACGCGAAGGTCGCGCGGCTGTCTGAGGCCGACCGGGACCGTGAGGTCTACGTCGCCATCACGCGGCCGAAGGAAACTCTCACCGTCCTCCACTCCCCCGGCGACGGCCGCTGGGCGATGGACCTCAATCCGGGGCTGGCCAAGGTCTTCACAGGCGGCAAGCGTCGGCGCGCGGGCGGGATCACCGAGACGAGGTACGTGCCATGAGCGACGTCATCGAGGTCTCGTACACCGGGGATCTGCTTGCCCACCGACGCTGTCCTCGCGCGTGGTGCTACGAGAAGCATGCGGGGTTCGTCCCGTACGAGCAGGTGCAGGCGATGGAGGGCCGGCTGCTGCACCACGCGATGGAGTGGATGTCGCGCTGCTACGCCGATCGTGGCGAGCTGGTCACGCGCGACGAGTTACGAGAGCAGCTGGAGCGCTTCTACCGAGTGCTCCGCTCGCGCGGGATCACGACGGCGTTCACGACGCGCGACGAGGTGCTCAGCCGCATCAGCGACAACCTGTTCCGCGGCGAATCGCTGCGCCGCCCCGTCGAGGCCGCGGTGCGCGGCGCCGAGCACACCGAGTACGAGCTGAAGTCGGTTCGCAAGGTCTTGAAGACTGACTTTGCGGGCAAGAACCGGATCCTGCTGACAGGGATCATCGACCTCGTCCTCCAGCAGCAGGACCCGCTGGAGTATCGGCAGATCTGGAGGTGGGACGACCTGGATCAGCTGACCGGCGAACCGACGGCGGGCAGAGAGCAAGCCGCGCCGGGCGACCGCGAGATCTGGGACATCAAGGGCAGCCGCATCAAGACTCAGTACCTCACCGACTACGTCCGGCAGGTCGTCACGTACGCGGCGCTGTACCGCGAGCGCACGGGGACCCTGCCGCGGCGCTGCGTGCTCTTCTTCGTGAACGAGCGTCAGGACGCCCGCGCTCTCCTGTCGGTGCCGATCGACGAGGCGGTCGTAGAGAGCGGCCTCGCGTGGACGGTCGACCAGGTCGCCGATCTCCGCCGTACGCTGACGTGCTTCGAGCAGGATCCCGACTCAGTGGACGCGGGTACCGTGCTCCGCCGCAACCGGCCGGTAGGTGACCGCGTCGATGAAGTGCTCCGCGCGCAGTGCACCGGCTGTGCGCAGCGCTTCGACTGCGTGGAGTACACGAGCCACTTGGATAGCAAGCCAGGCGACGTAAAGCGCGACGTCAGCCCCTACGCGGTCGGCAAGAACTAGGCCGCGCGGCGGGTCAGCCCGCGGCGACTCGTAAAGCGGGCTGCTCCTCGTCGTCCGCCGTGCGCGACCGATACTCCCTGAGCAGGTAGTCGGTGAGCATGTTGATGTCACGCGGCACGTTCTGAAGGTCGTTCCACCGACGTCGGTCGCGTAGTCCGAAGTCCCACGACCCGCGCGTCCAGGCGCAGATGTCCACGAGCGGCCGAAGGTCCTCTTCGTACGTCGCCTGGCTCGGCGGCATGCCCTCGATGGTGCGCCGATCGGTGATCGCGTCCATTAGGAAGCCGAGGCTGACAATGCCCACCCCGTGCATGAGCCGCGACCGCCGCGGTGGATCGCCCCAGCCGTCCGGGAACACTTCGCGCACCGCGCTCCAGAAGTTGAACAGCACATCGAGCATCAGTTCGGTCTGTCCTCTGCCCGTTTCGGGGTCGTAGTAGCGGTAGAGCGCGCCATCGGTGATGCTGTTCTCGACCATCTTGAGAATCGAGTTGTCCTTGATCACTCCGTCTGGCATGGTCGGGGTCCGGATCATGCGCGCGAGCGGCGAGCCCTCCGGCCAACGCTCGCACGGCCCGGTGTAGTTCAGGGCCTCAAGCAGCGTCGCCGGATAGCGCTTACGAAGTAGCGCCGCAGGCAGATCCGCGTCGGTCGAGGGAAGCAACTCGTGGATCAGGCCCTTCGGCAGCGGCTTCGTCGAGTTCACGAGGATGAATTGCGCACGCTGCTCGGCCACATCGTCGGTGATGAACGCGACGACCGGCATCGGGAAACGCTTAATAGCCGCGTCGCGGACCGCAGCTGACCGCTGCTGTCCGTCGACTATCCAGCCCGGCTTGTCATCGCTGTCAGTAGCCAGCGGAATGATGAGGGTGCCGACCCGCGCTCCAGGCGTTCGGGGTGCATCGTCAGCGACCTCGAAACACACCCGTCCGTCAAACGCGACCACCAGCGCGTTCGGCATCAGGGGGTCCGTGCCCTCGAGGTAGCGGCGGATTGCGCGGATGTGTGCGACCGTCTCAGGGCGCTGGTAACCGGCGACCTGGTTCTCGTCATCGCGACGAATCCGTGACACCGTCGTGAAGGTCGCAAGCCTCTTGCCGTCGATCCCGAACTGATAGAGGCGGTGTCGCCCTTGGCGCAGCTCTAGTGCTGGCACACGAAGTTCGCGCGGACGACTCATGCAGCCTCCTGGGTGCTCGACGATCCCGGACCCAGCGCCGCAAGGTTGTGCTGCAGCCTCTGGTTGAAGACGAACAGGTTGTGGAAGCCTCGGCGCTTGTTGCGCTCGGTTCCGCGGAAGAGCATCACCTGGACGCCCGCGTGGCGGCAAACGGCGCAGGGACAGCGCGACCATGGACGCGCCTCGAGCGTCTCGCGATACCGCTCGCTCCGATCGCGTCGCCCGTCGTGGAGCTGCTCGTAGTCGCGTAGCGCACGCAGCGTGGCCGTCAGGGTCGCCTCACCGCGGTCGTACGCGATCACGCGCTCCAAGCAGCGCCGCTCGAGCCGCAGTGCGTCCTCCTGCGGGGTCTCGCCAGCGCGGATGCTGGCCTGCAGCTTGGCGTTGCCTTCGAGCGGCGGGATCCGGAGCGCGATGTAGTTGCGGTCGGCGGTGTGGTAGTTGTCCTTGTCATCCTTGAACGCTTGGCGGAAGGGCGACGTGGAGTCGAAGCTCGACACCCCGTAACCGGAGAATGCCGCGACGTGTTCGGTTCGAGTGACACCTAGCAAGTGGAACCGCGTGTCGGGGGCACGCACGTGGTCGATCGCCTCCAGGCACGCGAGGATCTGAATCGTCTTGAGCGGGACCATCCCCCCCAGCGCGATCCGCGTGTAGCCAAGGTCCTGGAGCCGCTCCACCGCCAAGGCGTACGACCGCGGGCTCCACCCCTGTGCGACCCCGATGGGGACAAAGCGGCAACGGCGCCGGCCGTGCTCTTCGAGGAACTCCTCGGCATAGCGCAGCGTCAACTCCTGGCGTTCGACCCACTCAGGCTTGACCTCGCCGTCCTCGTCCGACGCTTCTCTGTAGTCGAGGATCACGTGGTCGAGCGAGAGGCCGAGGTCGAGCCCGCAGCCGTCATAGAAGTCGATCACCTCCTCGACCGTGTACGGGGGCTCAGGATCTGCGACGTAGGAGAACGCACCGCAGTCGCCCATCGTCTGGATGCGCGGACCCGGCGCTTCGTCAACGCGGAAGAAGCCACGGACGCCCAACCGATAGAGCCGGTGACGCTGCGCCGCGGTGTAGCGCCCCGCCCCGCCAAGCCCGTCGACGATCGCCTTGGAGATCAGCATGCCCGTGTACGGCGGGGCATCGTGAATCTCGTGCGCGTATCGGTCATCGCGCTGGCGGACGTGGAAGACGGCGCGCGACTCGTTCTCGAAGTCGAACCCCGGGTCGATCTGGTCCTGGCTGTCCGGGAAGAAGAAGTCCACGGCGCTAGTCGGCCCCCTCTACAAGCGCGTCGGTACGGGGCCGGCGGTCGAGCCAGGACAGGAGATTCACGCCGGGCTCACGCACCGACTCGACCACCCCTCGGCCTTCCTCCGCGAGCGCGCCGAGGATTCGGCCTCCGAGCTCCCCCTTGAGCGCGATCAGTCCGCAGCTGAACCGCTTCGCCTCTGCGTTCCCAAGCTCTACAGGGAGCAGGGGCTCGAGTCCCGGCAACCGACGAGCGACGGCGGGGCCGCAGAATGCGAGCGTGGTGCCGCCCAGCACGACGTCGTCGTCGAGCTGGCAGGCCTCGAGGTAGTCGTCCCCCAAGAGCAGGAGCGCCAGGTCGTACCGCTGGCGCAGAAGCGCTCGCAGCTGCTCCGGAACGGCCAGCTCGTTGGCGCGGCGCCTGATCGCCTCGCGAGGCTGACCGTGGAAGGTCTGGTTGTAGCCGTTCACCCGCTGTCGAGCTGGCAGCAGGCCCTTGCCGGCCGAGACGATCTGGAGCGTGAGCCGGAGCTTGGGGCCGTTCGCGCGGCGCCTCGCGTTGCGATACGACCGGACGCCGCGCATCAAGCGGACGTGTTGCTGGCCGCTGTAGAGCGACTCGGCGGTCACGGCGCGACCGTTCGACTCGACCTTGCGTGCGGTGCACGAGGTCACGACGATGATCCGCCCGCGCGTCACGCGTCGCGCCGCCGCCACCGGACCCGGGCGATCGCGCGATGGTCGTGGATGCTTTCTTCGTTCGCGACCTGAACGTCGAAAGCGCGTACGCGCTCGTCGGCTGTCAGCGCCACTGCGACGTCTCGCGCCACGTCTTCGACGAATGCTGGGTTGTCGTACGCGAGCATCGTCACCTCTCGTTCGTCGACTCGCTTCAGCAGCGGATAGACGGGTGCCGAGCCGGCGCCACTCGCGACCTCGATCAGCTCCTCGGGCCAGATCAGCGGCCTGTCAGGCTCCGGCTCGACCGAGACCTCGACGTAGCCGCGCTGCGAGTGGGCGCCGTAGTCGCTGATGTCCTTCGAACACGGGCAGAGGCTCGTCACGGGAACACGCACCCCCACTCGAACGCGACCGGGTTCGCCTTCGGCGCCGCTTCCCCAGAGGCGGCAGGCATAGCCCATCAGGGCTGCAGCTCCTGTGACGGGAGCCTCGCGCTCGAGGAAGAGGGTGAATCGCATTTGGACCGCTGCGCGGCGCGCGCCAAGCCTGTTACGCAGGTCCTGTGCGATGGCGAGCGGCGTCTCGGGGACGACGCCATCCCGATGGGCGTGCAGGGCTTCGACGAACCGGCTCATGTGCGTGCCGCGGGCATCCGCATCCAAGCTCGCGACGAGTTCGGCTTCGGCGACAGAACTCTGGCGCGTTCCTGCAAGGGAGAGATACGTAATGGGATACGAGAGGCGGTCGACCCCGACCTCGTCGATCTCGATGCCGCGGGCGTCGAACTGCGCCTGAGCGTCGGGGAGCGTCGCCGCTGACGGCGGGTTCACGAGTCCTCCTCGCCCGCGTAGACGCACCCGCACGTGCAGGTCTCGCGCACTACCAGACGCGTCAGCTGGGGCAAGGCCGGCTTCAGGCGCTGCCAAATCCACCGGGCGAGGTTCTCGCTCGTCGGGTTCTCGAGCCCATCGACCTCGTTCAGGTAGTAGTGATCGAGCTGATCGCGAATCGGCGCGAACGCCGCCTTGATGTCGGCGAAGTCCATGACCATCCCCGAGGTCGGGTCAACGTCGCCGGCCACGTGAACCTCGACGCGGTAAGAGTGACCGTGGAGGCGCGCGCACTTATGGCCTTCGGGAACACTAGGAAGGCGATGCGCCGCTTCGAACGTGAACTCCTTGAAGAGCTCCATCAGACCCCTCGAGCCGTTCCCCAAGCGAGCACGTGCAGCTGCGGCAGCACCCGCACGCGCGAGAACTCCGGCCGGCGGGCAACCGCCTCGCACAACCACCGGTACCGCCGCAGAAGCCCGGCTCGGGTTTCCTCGTCCGGGAGGCCGACGTCGCTCCCGACCGACACGAACGCCGGCACGTTCGGGTACTGCGCCGTGACCTGCGCCGCGTAGTCGAGGTCACGGTCGTCGAAGACGACGACCTTGAGGCAGTGAACGACAGAGGCCGCCGCAGCGCGCGCCATGAACTGTGCGAACTGCGCGCGGTGCTCGGGGGTGTCCATCCCCGACGAGGGCCCCTTCGGCGAGACGACCAGGCGATTGGCCACCGCCAGCCACTCGCGCCACACGCTTCCCTGCGTTTCGATCGCGACCTCGGCTCCGGCCACCTGAAGACGCTCTACGAGCTCGCCCAGTTCGAGCAGGGCCGGATTGCCGCCGGACAGGACGACCAAGCTCGGCCCAGCCTCGAGAGCAGAGAGCCGCTCCTCAACTTCGTCCACAGACAGCCGCTCGGCGTTCCTGCGCACCTCGGCCGGATCGACGGCGTACATGGAGTCGCACCACGAGCAACGGAAGTCGCAGCCCCCGAAGCGCACGAAATACGCCGGTCGTCCGGCATCGGGTCCCTCACCCTGGACCGTCGGGCCGAAGATCTCGATCACGGGGAAGGTTGCGTCGGCCGCACGCCTCCGCTGGCGGTCTAGGGCACCAGTCGCCGCCATCTGTCAGGCGGCCGCCGGTTCGTGCTCGTAGGGAGCGGGGTCCGCGATGCCATTCTCCGCGAACCCCTTCAGTCGGATCTGGCAGGAATCGCAGCGCCCGCAGGCCGCGCCCGATCCAGATGGCTGGTAGCACGACCGCGTTAGGCCGTAGTCGACGCCCAGGTCGAGGCCGCGGCGAATGATCTCCGCCTTCGTCAGCCCGATCAGCGGCGCGTGAACGCGCAGGCGGTGCCCCTCGACCGCCCGCTGGGTCGCCAGGTTCGCCATCTGCTCGAAAGCGGCGATGTACTCGGGGCGGCAGTCGGGATAGCCGCTGTAGTCGAGCACGTTCACGCCGATGAGGACATCGTCCGCGCCGAGCACCTCGGCCCACGCGAGGCCGAAGGACAGGAAGACGGTGTTCCGCGCCGGCACGTAGGTGTCGGGGATGCCGTCCCCCATCTCGGCCTCGTCTCGATCGACGGGGACCTCGATGTCGTCATCCGTCAGCGCGGAACCTCCCCAGCGCCGCAGATCGATGTCGACGATGACGTGGTCCTCGACCCCGGCCTGCGCGGCGACCGCCTGTGCCGCTTCTAGTTCCGCGGCATGGCGCTGGCCGTAGCGAAACGACATCGCGTACGGCCGGTAGCCGTCGTCCTTGGCGATCGCGAGTGTCGTGCTCGAGTCGAGCCCGCCGCTCAGCAAGACGACTGCTGGGCGACCGGCCGATGGTGCAGCTTCGTCCTTGCCGACGGACGCCGCGCGCTGGGCCGCGATGTACCGCTCGACTTCGGAGCCCTCGAAAAGGGTGCGCGCTCCTACCTTCAAGCGGCGAAGCGAACCGGACTCGATCAGGCGGTAGACGCCGCTCTGCGAGATTGCGAGGGTGGCTGCCACCTCCTTGACCGAGAGCAACGGCCGGAGGTTGCTTGGTTTGTCAGGAGGCGTCATGGCGACTCACCGTAATCGCGGCTCCGGACGGACTCGGGGGCTGATTTTCCCGTCAGGAAGCGGGTCAGGATCGCGTCCGCGCGCCGCGTGTACGCGTCGCGCTCGGCCAGAGGGACCCGCCGGCGCTGCTCGACCAGGACAGTCCGGAGCCACAGCGCGTCGTGCAGCAGTGAGTGCCGCAGCGAGCCGCGGGAGTCGATGAGCCGATCCCGCAGCTGCTCGGCCTCGTCGATCGTCATGTCGAGCCGCACCGCAGCTCCGGCCACGGGGCTCACGACCCGTGAGACCGGAACCGGGTGGACTCGCGCCCCCCTATAGTCGGGGGTCCACATCAAGCACCGCGGCGGATGCGGAACTTGCCCGGCTCGGTGCGCTCAACGTACCGGCCGCGCTTCGCGTTGACCGCGAGCTGCGCCGCGAGGGTCTGCTCCGGCGTCTTCCCCTTCAGCCCCGGAGCGAGGTTGCGCTCGCGGATCTCGGCGTAGATCTCGGCGGCGGTCATCGGGTTGCGCTTGCCGCGCAGAACCTCGATCGCCGCCCACATCGTCGAACCCTCGCGCGGGCCGCGCTGCGCGGCCTTGCCCTTCAGCTTCGGCGCCGCCTTCGGCTTTGTGCTGGTGTTGCTCACTGCTCCTCCTTCGGTTCCTTCTGCTCTGGCGGCAGGTCGAGCTGGTCGATCAGCACCGAGTGATCGACCCGCCACCCCTCAGGCGTGTGGTGCCTGTCCTGCTCGATCCGACCCGTCACGCCGATGCGGTCACCGCGGCGCAGCCGCTCGGCGCAGTCGCGCGCCTCGAGGCCGAACGTCGTGACCGCGATGTAGACGACGCCGGGCTCCCGCTGGCCGCCGCGGGCGTGCCGCGGCACCGCGATCCGCATCCTGCAGCGGACCGGCTCGGCGTCGTCCTCGTGTAGGCGGGGATCCTCGATGAGGGTCCCGGTCAGGGCGACCGAGTTCATCGTCCCGCGCCTGGTCCGGCGATACCGTGTACATGCATGGGAGGCCAGTCCTCCTGTGCCGGGCCGGGGGCGTGACAGCGCCGCCCGGCCGCTTTTCGATTGCGGGCGACCGTAGCTCTGGTCGGCGCCTCGATCCAGCCCCGATTGGGCCGAGATCGGGCCTGATCCCGGGGGGTTTAGGACCTCAAAAGGACCTCGTCGCGGAGCGTGGCGCGTAGGTCCATCTTTTCGGCGCCCGCGATCAGCCGAAAAAGTCCGCCACGTGCAGGCCTTCTACCAAATGGCGAGGGCCGGAATCGAACCGGCGACACCACGATTTTCAGTCGTGTGCTCTACCAACTGAGCTACCTCGCCGCGGGCGGCGCGAGGTCGCGCCGCGAACGGCGATGGTAGTGGCCCGAGGCGCTTCGACCACGCTCGGGCACGACCTCGGCGGACTCGCCGCGGTGGCGTGCGTACATCGAGCGCGCCCAGTCGGCCATGCCGGACTCCGCTATCGCCTCGACGACCGGCGCGACCAGCGGGTGTCCGCGCTGGGGCTGCGGATACGGGAACTGCTCGGGGGCGACGACCGGCGACACGAGCGAGGCCAGGGTGAGGTCGGCGATCGTGAACGCGTCGCCGACGAGGTAGCCGTCGGGGCCCACCTCGGCCTGGAAGCGCTCGCCGACCGCGCGCACCGTCCGGAACGCGTGCTCCACGCTCGCCGCGTCGATCCCGAAGGCGGCGATCGTGCGCCGCCTGATGAGCGGCCAGGTCAGGGTCCCGGCCACGCGCTGCCGCAGCGAGGCGTCCGGCGTGAACGCCCGGCGGGTCAGGTCCCGGTCGGGAAGCACGTGGTGGATGAAGAGCAGCCGCGTGCACGGCCCGAGCTCCTCGTCGAAGAGCTCCTCGAGGTCGAGCGCGCGGCCGCGCTCGACGGGATCGGCGGGATAGAGCGCGGGCCGCGGCTGCCGCCGTTCCAGCTCGGCGATGATCGCGGTCGAGTCGCCGATCGCCCGGCCGTCGAGCTCGAGGATCGGCAGCGTGGTTCCGCCCGTCAGCCGTCGTGCGACCGGCCGGTGCGCGCCCGGGGTCACCGCCCGCCGCAGGTGCGGGACGCCCTTGTAGTCGAGCGCCCAGCGCGCCTTCTCGTTGTAGTGCGACACCTTCAGGTGCCACAGGACCGGCAGCTCGCTCACAGCGCCGCCAGCGCCTCCTTCGCCGCCCGCTCGCCCGACCGGACCGCCCCCTCGCTGAACGTCGTCCACGTCGTGGAGTGTTCCGTACCCGCCCAGCGCACGCGCTCGAACGGCGCGTTGATCGCCGGCCCGTGCTCGGTGATGACGCCCGGCGGAAGGAAGCCGGGGCACCCCCGCGTCCAGCGCGGCGCGGACCAGTTGCGCTCGAGGAACTCCATCGGGTGGAGCGCGCGCTCGTCGAAGAAGCTGGCCAGGTTCGCCAGAGCGGCCTGCCTCCGCTCCTCCGCCGGCCGGCGGCCGACCCGCCGCCCGGCCGCTGCGGTGGCGAACCCGGTGAGGACGCCGAAGTCGACGCCGGGCGGGGTCGTGTCGAGGCAGAGGATGACCGGGTCGAAGCCGTAGCCGCCCACGCGCCCGGTGAAGCCGAGCTCGCGCCAGAACGGCTTCTCGTACGCGGCCGAGAAGCTGACCATCGTGCCCTGCGGGTAGCGCTTGGCCAGCTCCGCGCGGAGCGGCGGGAGGTCCGGCGTGTACTCGATCCCGTCGGTGACCGACGGCGGCATGGCCACGATCACCTGCCGGGCCTCGACGGTCATCCGGCGCGACTCCACCCGCACCCGGCGCCCGCGCTGGACGAGCCGGCCGACCGCCGACTTCAGCACGACCCGCCTGCCCAGCTCCGTGGCCATGCGGTTCGCGACGAGCTGCAGACCGCCGTCGACGAACTCGCCGTCGAGCAGGAAGTCGAAGATCCGCCCGCTGTCGCCGGACTCGCCCTCCTCGCCCGCGCGCGCGAGATAGGTGGCCATGTGCAGGAGCGAGACCTCGCCCGCCTCGGAGGACGTCGCCGTCCAGACGAGCAGGTCCGCGAACGCGCGGCCGGTGCGGCTGGTGATGTTCTCGTCCTTCCAGGTCTCGAACGTCTGCGCGTCGAGCTCGGCCGCGTTCGGCGTCTCCCAGGGGGACTCGCGCGGGACCGTGCGCGCGATCTCGTTCAGACGGGTGAACGCCACGCGCGAGTCGGGTGCGACCAGGTCGACCAGGTCGCGCGTCCGGCCGGGCCCCGTCGCCGGCGAGGTGCTGCGCTGGCCGCTCGCGTACGAGATGTCGCGCCCGTCGAGGTACGGCTTGTAGAGCTCGACCCCGAGCTCGCCGGCCAGCTCGCGGAGGCGCGTGAAGCGCGGCCCGACCACCTGGCCGCAGTCGCACTGCTTCCCCATCCCGCAAGCCCAGTTCTTGGCCCGGCCACCGACCCGCTCGCGCGCCTCGAGCACCAGCACCGACCGCCCGGCGCGGGCCACGG
>JALZEZ010000190.1 GCA_030861775.1 Actinomycetota bacterium | reverse complement strand
GCCCGCCGCCGTGCCGGACCTCGTGCGGACGGTGCTCACGCGCGTGGGTCTCTCGATCGCCGACGTGGACCTGCTCCTGCCGCACCAGCCGAGCGTCCGCGTGCTCGAGCGGATCGCGGAGCGGCTCGGCGTCGGGTTCGACCGGGTCGCCACCAACATGCACCGCTACGGCAACACGGCCGGTGCCTCGGTGGGGGTGGTGCTCGACGAGGCGAACCGCTCCGGGCGGCTGGCCGACGGCGCGGTCGTGGTCCTGGCCGCGGTGGGGTCCGGCTGGACGTGGGGAGCCGCGGTGCTCCGCTGGCCGGACCGCGCGCGGATGCTGAGGCACGCCGGCGGCGTTACGACCCGGCCATAACGGGTACCCGCCGGACATGACCGAGGATCCCAAGGACAAGCAGCCGAAGCCAGCCGAGGACAAGACCCCCGACGCGGCGCCCGAGTACGCGCCCGCCGAGAAGGACAAGTCGATCGCCGACGGGACGCACAGCGCCGCCGCGATCGGCGAGGAGGGTCCGGCCGGCGAACGCGTGGACGGCTAGCGGCCGTCCCCGCTCAGAGCAGGGGGTGCGGCCCCTGCCGGTCGACGATGACCGGCGGGAGGCTCTCCGAGCGGAACTGGCTCGGGTTGTTGCTCAGCGCCGCCAGGGCCCGGATCGCGCCGCGGCGGGTGCGGTGGTCGTCGGCCGACCGCACCAGCTCCCGCAGGGGCTCGACCACTCCGGGGTGACCGAGGTCGCCCAGCGCGGCCGCGGCCTCCTCCCACAGCTCCGGTGCGCCCTCGAGGATGCCGAGCAGCGGCCCCGCCGCCCCGGGGTCGCCGGTGCGGCCGAGGGCGATCGTGGCCGTGCGCCGGACGGCCTCGTGGGGATCCTGGAGCGCCTCCGTGAGCGCGGTCAGCACCTGGGGCGACCCGCGGCCGGAGTTGGCCAGCGCGAGGGCTGCCTCGCAGCGGACCTCGCTCGGGTCGGACCCGTCGAGCACCTCGAGGAGCAGGTCGTCGGTGCGGCGGCGGAGAGCGGTCTCGTCTGACGCCGGGCCGGTCATGGCGGGACTCTATCGCGGTCGCTGGCGCCGATGGCACCGCTCGCCTATACACTGCCGCGCTCGGTGCGGAGGAGAGCTTGGATCATCGGTGCTGTCGTCGTGGCGTGCGTCGCCACGGCCGCGCCCGCCACCGCGCAGGTGCCCGGGGACGCGGTCCGGGCGCAGCCGTCGAAGGCCGGGGTGGGGTCGCACCTGCTCGGCGACCTGCGCGTCTCGGAGGACCCGAAGGCCGGCGGCCAGTCGCCGCGGCAGCTCTTCGTCAGCGTTGCCGCCGGGTTCAAGGGCGACGCGCGCGCCCGCAGCGAGACGTGCTCGTCACAGCGGGCCGCCGGCTTCGACTGCCCCGGCAACAGCAAGATCGGCACGGGCACGGCCAACGCCACGCTAGTCCACAACGGCGGCGCGTTCGCGCCGCAGCCGCTCGTCGCCGACATGGAGATCTTCCTCGCGCCGCCGCAGCAGTCCGGCGACGTGGGTGGCGTCGTGCTCCAGGTCAAGGAGCGCAGCACGGGTCAGCGCGCCACGGTCACGGGGCGGCTGGTGAAGCTCGGCGCGCCGTACGGGCTCGGGCTCCAGTTCGAGAACCTGGACCCGCTCACCGCCGGCGCCCCGGAGGGCTTCCACATCCGCGTGGAGCGGGTGCAGACCGACATCGGCGCCTCCCGCACGGTCAAGAAGAAGGCCTACAGGTACGTGCGCCGGAACGGCAAGAAGAAGCGGGTCGCCTACTACAAGAAGATCCGCTACGACCTGGTCCGGAACCCGCGGACCTGCCCGAGCGGCGGGTGGCCGTACGCGGTGCGGCTGGTCTACCCGAACGGGGCGGAGAGCGTGCGC
Organism: Actinomycetota bacterium; assembly: GCA_030861775.1. Taxonomy (GTDB): domain Bacteria; phylum Actinomycetota; class Thermoleophilia; order Solirubrobacterales; family Thermoleophilaceae; genus AC-37. The sequence goes on along the minus strand of JALZEZ010000190.1, from coordinate 4,897 downwards.
GAGGCGAGCATGGAGTGCACCAGCTGAGCGGGCCGCCCCGCCCAGCTTGATCGGGACACCGCACTTCGGGTAGCGTCGCCGAGCGCCGACGCGCCTAGTGCGATGGCCGACTACCCGACGATCAACCAGGGCTTCAGCGGCAAGTACGTCGTGCTGCTCCAGCGCGCGCTTGCGGTCTACGGCACGCACACCGCCGCCATCGACGGCGGCTTCGGGACCGCGACCACGGCCGCGCTGAAGACGTTCCAGAAGCTCGAGGGGTTGACCGTCGACGGCCGCGCCGGCAAGGAGACCTGGGCCCGCCTGATAGCGCTGGCGCTGATACCCCCGCCGCAGCCGTACGAGCCGGGGACCGTGGTGGTCCAGTTCGACCGGGAGGCCGCCGTGCAGGCAGACGGTCCCGCGCTCGCGAGCGGTGCGGGCGCCGACCTCTCGGCGGTGAGCGCGCTCCTGAGTGCGAAGGGGATCGGCGACGCCTGGCACGTGTTCGACGTGGCCCCGGAGGCGCAGGCCGAGTACGACGAGCGGCTCGCGGCCGCAGGGAGGACCGGGCCGAGCATGAGCGACTTCGTCGTGCTCCAGTTCGGAGCGACCGCGAACGTGGAGGCGATCGCGGGCCAGCTGAAGCAGCTCCCGGGCGTCGTGGACGCGGCGCCGGACGAACGGCTCACGCTGGCCCAGACCGACCCCCTGCTGGGCAACTCCGACATGCCGGTCGGCGATCCGCCCACTCAGTGGTACATCCACCGCTGCCGCGCGGACGAGGCCTGGGCGATGTCCACCGGCGAGGGGGTGACGATCGGGATCGTCGACAACTCGTTCCACGTGGCCCACGAGGACCTCGCCGCCAACGTCGACCTCGAGCGGGCCTGGGCGGTCGGCTCCGAGTCGGCCGGCTCGGTTCCCGCCCCCACCGGCGCTGCCGACCACGGCACCGGCGCGGCGGGCTTTGCCGCCGCGGTGGGCGACAACGGCGTCGGGATCAAGGGGTTCGCGCCGAAGGCCAGGATCATCCCGGTCCACGCCGACCCACCCACCACCGTGAAGGTGGCGTTGGGGGTGTTCTACCTCTGGTGGGTGCGCGGGCCGGACGAGCCGATGGTCATCAGCATGTCGCTCGAGCGGACGGCGCTGACGATCGTCGAGGGCGACGGCGGGGTGGCCGCCGCGATCCAGTGGGTCACCACCTTCGGCATCCCCGTCTGCATCGCGGCAGGGAACACGAACGGCGACACCGGAAGGGATCTCAACGGCGACCCGATACTCGACCGCGGATCGATCGTCGTCGGGGCGAGCCGCTGGCCGGACGACGAGCGCCTCGACGTCACGGCGTGGGGATGGCGCATGAACGTGCGCGCGCCGGGCGACGGCGATCACGACACGACCTGCGGATCGCCCGCGCGGGGGACGCTCTACCGCAGGTACGGGGGCACGTCCGGCGCCACGCCGAAGGTCGCCGGCACGGCCGCCCTGATGCTGTCGGCGAACCCGGGCCTCGACCCGGCGGAGGTCAGGGAGATCATCGGCGCCACAGCCGTGGGCTCCACGACCGACGCCCAGGGGCACCAGATCGGCCGCCGCCTCGACAGCTGGGCCGCCGTGCACGAGGCGCTGAACCGGTGGCTGGTCGAGAAGCGCGGGCAGAGCGGCTGGCGCTACTGCCGCAAGTGCGCGGCGCTGCACTTCTCTCCGGCCCAGGCGGCCGCAGGGGTGTGCCCGGCCGACGGCGAGAAGCACGATCCGTCGGCGAGCGGGAACTACCGCCTGGTGCGCAACCCCGGGCGCGCCTTCGGCGACCCGGCATGGCGGCGCTGCGGCGACTGCCAGTGCCTCTACCGGGCCGGGGCGGCGGCCAACGTCTGCCCCGTGCACGGGACCAGCCATGTGGCCGTCGCCGGGAGCAAGTACTCGCTCGCCGTCGACGTCCCGGCCGTGTACGACCAGGCCGGGTGGCGCCGCTGCAAGAACTGCCAGGTCCTGTTCTTCGCGGGCCCGGGCGGCAAGATCGCGGGGCGCTGCCCCTCGGCGCCGGGCAACTCGCACTCGTGGCCGGGGGCCGACGACTACGTGCTCAAGCAGGTCTAGGCGCGGGCTACGCCAGCCCGTCGGCCTCGTACTCGCGCAGGAAGCCCTCGAAGAGCCGCCGGTGGCCCTCCTCGTCGCGGAGGATCCCGATGACCATGTCCTGCGTCACCGGGTCGCGGCCCTCGCAGAACTCGATGATCCGGTTGTAGTGCTCGATGGCCCCGGTCTCGGCCTGGATCACGCCCTTGATCACGTGCACGATGTCGTTCTGCTTCTCCGGCGGCTGGAGATAGGTCTGCTCGGGCTGGAAGTCGGTCGAGCCCGGCACCACCCCGTACAGCTCCTTGATCCGGCGGCCGAACTCCTGCGCGTGGCCCAGCTCCTCCTGCACGTCCTGCTGGAGCGACTCGATGATCTCCTGCGCGCGCACGCCGTCGGGGTTGATCGAGTTCGCGACGTAGCTCATCACGGTCTCGATCTCCATCCAGTACGCCTTGGTGAGCAGCACGATCAGCTCGTCGCGTTCGCCCTTCCTGTCCTCGCTGAGGATTCCCTGCCTCGGTGTCGTCGTCATGACTGGACCAGTACCCGTCAGGCGCGGCCGTACACCGGGATGGCGCCGCCGCTCGTCACCGCGCCGTCGCCGGAGACGAGGAAGCGAACCACGCGCGCGATCTCGGCGGGCTGGACCCACTTGGAGAAGTCGGCGTCGGGGGTGGCCTCGCGGTTGGCGGGGGTGTCGATCACGCTGGGAAGGATCGCGTTGGCCCGTATCCCCTGCTGGCGGTAGTCGGCGTCGAGCGCCTGCACGAACGCGAGCACCGCGGCCTTGGCCGTGACGTAGGTGGCCGCCCCGGCGAACGGCTTGAGCGCGGGCCGCGCCGACACGCCCACGTACGCGCCGCCGCCGGCCTCGAGCAGGTGCGGGATGGCGGCGCAGACGAGGCAGCACCCGGGGCGCACGTTCAGGCGGAACATGCGCTCGAACTCGTCCGGGTGGGTCTCGTGGGCGAGCGGGCCGGAGGCGAAGCCGCCGACGAGGTTGACCACCGCGCCGATGCCCGGCGTCGCCTCCACCGCGGCCTCGGCGCCCTCCATCGTCATCAGGTCGGCCTCCACGAGCGTCAGCCGCTCGTGCCCGCCGAGCTCGGCCTCCACGCGCGCGCGCTCGCGCTCGACCATCCAGGTGGCGGTGACCGGACGGCCCGTCTCGAGCAGCTCGCGGAGCACCGCGGCGCCGAGCGCCCCGGTGCCTCCGGCGACGAGCACCGCGCGTGCGTTCCCTGGCGCCTCGGCCATCGTCCATGGACCCTAACGCGCCGAGCGAGCCGTCCGGCGCCCGATCTACCGTGGCCCTTCCCATGGACCCCGTACCGGCACAGCCGCAGCTCGACGGAAGCCCCGCCTTCCTCGACGACGCGCCGGAGCCGAGCGGCCCGCCGCAGGCGCCGGTCAAGGTCTTCGTGCGGGACCTGTCCGACGGCGACTCGGTCCTCTCGCCCTTCGTCGTCCGCGACGTCACCCGCCGCCGCAAGCGCAACGGGGACGCGTTCCTGAAGCTCCAGCTCGGCGACGTGACCGGCGCTGTCGAGGCCGTGGCTTGGGACTCGGTGGACACGATCGCGGAGGCCGCGGTCGCGGGCTCGGTCGTGGTGGCCGCCGGCAGCTACAGCGTCGACTCGAAGTACGGCGCCTGCCTCACGATCCGCTCGGTGCGCCCCGCGCGCGCGGGCGAGTACGACCCGGCCGACCTGCACGACGGCCCGACGGTCGCCTACGAGCAGATGGTGGCCGACCTCCGCGAGCTGATCGGCGCGATCCAGGACCCGCACCTGGGCGCGTTGCTCGACCGCTTCTTCGCCGAGGGCTGCTCGGTCTGGGAGCGCTGGCGCGAAGCTCCCGCGGCCAAGCACTACCACCAGGCCTACCGACACGGCCTGCTCGAGCACTCGCTGTCGGTGGCGCAGGGGGTCAGGGCGATGTCGTCCACCTTCCCGGGGATCGACCGCGACGTGGCGATCACCGGCGCCCTGCTGCACGACATCGGGAAGATCGAGGCTTACGCGATGGAGGGCGGCGCGATCGACCTGACCGACGCCGGCCGCCTCCAGGGCGAGATCCCGCTCGGCTACTACATGGTGCGCCGGGAGATCGAGGACATCCCCGGCTTCCCGCCCGACCGCGCCGAGGCCGTGCTCCACATCATCCTCTCCCACCACGGCCAGCTCGAGCACGGCAGCCCGGTCGTGCCCTGCACCCGCGAGGCCACCCTGGTCCACATGGTCGACAACCTGGGCGGCCGGCTCGGCTCGTTCGACCGGATCGAGAAGGGGTTGGAGGCGGGCGCCAAGTGGTCGGCCTTCGACCGGGCGCTCTCCGGCTCCGCGTACTTCGGCGCCCGCGGCGTGGCCGGCTTGGGCGAAGCCGCCTAGCGAATAAGCTGCCGCCGGTGGAGCGGCTCGACGTGGCATTCGTGGTGCCGCCGTTCGGCGACCTGGTCTATCCCGCGGTGGGGGTCAGCACGCTTCAGGCGGCTCTCGCCGATCGCGGCCGCCGCGCGCGCACGTTCTACTTCAACCTCCGGCTCGGTGCGGAGCTGGGGGAGGAGCTCTACCGAACGCTCGCGCTCGACTTCGATCCGAGCTCACTGGTCGGCGAGTGGTTCTTCGCCGACGCGGCCTTCGGCGCGCGGGAGCCCGACGGCTACGCGCGCGACCTACTCGAGCCCGGGTGCGTCGCGGCCCTGGGCGAGCGGCGAGCGCACGAGGTGGAGGCGACCCTCGACGCGATTCGCGACGCGCGGACCCGCGCGGGCGCGTTCGCCGACGCCTGTGCCGCCGAGCTGGCCGGCCACCGGCCGGCCATCGTCGGC
>JALZEZ010000189.1 GCA_030861775.1 Actinomycetota bacterium | reverse complement strand
TCGCCGAGCGGCACGCGCTCGGCGGTCGCCGGAGCCCAGTCGAGGCAGAGCGCTAGCGAGATGAAGTCCCAGGTCCACACGAGCCGCTGGTTGCGCCGCACCTCGTCGCGCGGGGCGCCCAGCTCCGCGACCAGCGCCTCCTGCTCCGCCCGCCGCTCTTCCAGGAACGCGCGCACCTGGGCGGCGTCGGCGTCGCTCATGCGGTCGAAGTCGCGCATCTCGTACAGCGCGCCGCCGTGCATGGAGACCAGCAGCGCCGCGTACGCGCTCTGGCGCACCAGCTTGCGCGCGGCGTGCGCCCACAGCTCGAGGTGCACCTCCAGCGGCATCTCCATGAACGAGTGGGGGAGGCCGGTCTCCTCGTTCAGCGACGGGGCCAGGTCCCACTCGGCCATCCCGATGTCGTGCTGCTCGGCGCCCAGGCACACCTCCTCACGCGGCTCTACCCCCTCCCACGCCCGGGCGAGCTGCCCGGACAGCCACGCGTGCGAGGGCTGGCCGATCGCGACCGCCCCCTCGCCGTCGCGGCGGAGGACCAGCGGACTAGGCCGCCTCGGCGACCGTGCGCAGCCGGTCGAGCGAGCGGCGGATGATCCGCGAGACGTGCATCTGGGAGATGCCGAGCCGCTCGGCAATCTCGGACTGGGTCAGGTCGCGCTCGAAGCGCAGCCGCAGGATCAGCCGGTCGCGGTCCGGCAGGGCGGCCATCGTCGGCCCGATCACCGCGTTGTACTCGACCATCTCGAAGCGATCGTCGGGCGCGCCGACGGTATCGGCGTAGGCGGCGCCGTCGTCGCCGTCGGAGCCGCGCGGCATGTCGAGCGAGACGGCATCGAAGGCCTTCGCCGCGTCGAGCGCCTCCAGCACCTCCTCCACCGACATCTCGAGCTTCGCCGAGACCTCGGCCGGGGTGGGGGAGCGGCCGGTGTCGCGCGAGAGGTCGTTGATCGCGCGGTTGACCTGGCCGATGCGCTCCTGGATCGGGCGCGGCACGTGCACGGCCCAGCCGGTGTCGCGGAAGTAGCGCTTCAGCTCGCCGACGATCGTCGGCACGGCGAAGGTCGAGAAGGCGTTCCCGCGCGCGGGCTCGAAGCGGTCGATGGCCTTGAGCAGGCCCATGCTGGCCACCTGGAAGAGATCGTCGATCGGCTCGTTGGGGCGCGCGTAGCGCCGGGCGAGCTGCCGCGCCAGCGGGAGGAAGCGCTCCACGAGCTCGTCGCGCGCAGCGTCCTCGCCGTTCCGGCGGTAACGCATCAGCAGCGCGTAGTCCGCGCGCGTGCGCTCGGGCGCCGGCTGGAGAAACCGCCGGTCCCGGGGTCGATGATCCTGTACCTCCAACATTCTCCCTTGTCGGCACGCCGCGACCAGCTCCGACCGGTGGCCGGGCGGACGACGACGGATCCGTTGTTCACGAGTCCAGATAGGGCCATGGGTCGGCCCCTGCCTAGGACTCATTCATACATCAGTCGGCGCGAAAGCGCCAGCCCTTAGCGGCTATCCCCGCTCAGGGGGATCAGGCAGGCTCGGCTGGGGGCTCCGGATGGGGCTCCGCGCGCCCCGCGCTCGGCTGCTCGCGCTCGGGGGGCTTGCCGCCCGGATCGGTCGCCTTGGGCTCGGCCATCAGGGCCGCGCGCGGGTCGCGGCGGAACAGCAGGTACTCGCGCACGGCGATCTGGATCGAGGCCGCGACGGGTATCGCCAGCAGCGCGCCCGGCAGCCCGAACAGGGCGCTGCCGAACAGGACCGAGACGATCACCAGGAACGGCTCCAGCTGCACCGCCCGGGCCTGGATCCGCGGCTGGATCACGTTGTTCTCGATCTGCTGGTAGACGACCGAGTAGATCGTCCAGACGATCGGGTCGAGCGGGATGTCGCCGAACAGCGTGACGATCCCCACCACCACCGCGCCGATCGTCGCGCCTATCAGCGGGATCAGGTCGAGCAGGAAGACGACGACGGCCAGCGCCGCCGGTGACGGCGCGCCGATCGCGAGCAGCACGATGTACGCGAGGACGCCGGCGATGGTGGCCTGCACCAGCGCGCCGAGCACGTAGTTGCCGACGGCCGCCCCGATCCGGTCGAACATGCGGTTGAAGGCCCTGGCCCGGTCCGGGTCGTCGTGGGCCTGCACCCTGATGAACGTCCTGCGCCAGCGCGGGCCGGCGCCGACCATGAAGATGCTCAGGATCAGGATCGTGACCCCGGCGAAGATGCTGTTGACCAGCCCGATGCCGATGTCGGCCAGCACCCCGGCCGCGTCACCCACCTTGCCCGGCAGCTTCTCGGCCTCCTCCTGGAGCTTGGTCGTGATCTCGTACTCCTCGTTGAGGTCGCGAAGCCGGTCGTTGTCGTTGACGAACTTCGTCACGTCGCGCGCGTACTCCGGCGCGTCGTTGACGAGCGTGTTGACCTGGTCGACGATCGGAGGGACGAGCAGCGCGAGCAGCCCCAGCGGGACCAGCGAGATCCCCACGTAGACGATCAGGATCGCCAGGCCGCGCTTCATCCGGCGGGCGAGGAAGTTGACCGGGCCCGAGACCGCGATGGCGATGAAGCCCGCTATGAACAGCCAGCTGAGCGGCGTGCGCAGCAGGTAGACGATCCACGCGAGCGCGACCACCGCGAACACGACCAGCACCGCGCGCAGCGCCGAGCGCGTGTCGATCGTGGGGCGGAAGAGGAGCGCGGGCTCGCCGGTTCCCGTCTGGGTCGTGATCGGCTGCTGCGGCTCGGTCGGCTCCTCGGACCTGCCCTCCACGGGGTCCATCCTATGGCCGCGTCAGACGCCAATCCATGCGCCGCTCCATGTAGACGAGCGGATCGCCGGGGGTGAAGCTCCCCCCGGCCACGTCGCCGATCAGGATCGAGTGGTCGTACAGCTCGAACAGCGCGCTCCGGCGGCAGCGCAGGTAGGCCAGCGCGTCGAAGACCGGGACCCCCTCGTCCCAGGCCCAGTCGAGGCTCGCGAACTTGTCCTCGGCCCGGCTCGCGAACAGGGTCGCCTGCTCGCTCTGGTCCGAGCGCAGCAGGTGCACGCCGAAGTGCTCGCACTCGACCAGGGCCGTGTGGCAGCGGGAGGCGTGCCCGATCGAGATCAGCACCGAGGGCGGCACGGCGCTGTACGACGACACCGAGGTGGCGACGAGCCCGCACGGCCGCCCGTCGCCGCGCCGCGCGGTGACCACGGCCACGCCGGCGACCAGCGCCGCCATCGCCTCGCGGAACAGCCCGTCGACGCTCACAGCAGCCCGGCCCCGGCCGCCCACGCGCGGCTGCGCTCGAGTCCCTCGGCGAGCCCGACGGCCGGCTCGTAGCCGAGCATCGTGCGCGCCTTCTCGATCGAGTAGGTGCCGGTCCTGGCCAGGTAGCGCGCCGCGCCGGCGTTGGCCTCCGTCGAGCGGCCGGCCAGCCGCATCGCGCGCTCGCTCGCCCCCGCGATCGCCACCGCGACCCCCGTCGGCAGCGTTCGCGGCCCCTTCACGCCGAGCCAGCGGTGGTGGTGGGCGAAGAACTCGCGGCACTCGACCCCGATCCCGTCGGTGATCGTGAACACCTGGCCCTCGGCCTCGGCGGCCGAGGCGGCGAGCACGTAGCCGTCCACCAGGTTGTCCACGTAGACCGGGCTGAAGATCCCGCGCCCGCGGGCGGGGAGGACGAACTGCCGGGCACGGATCGCCTCGAGCGTGAGGATCACCCAGGGGCGCGAGCGGGGCCCGTAGACGTCGCCGGGCCGCACGATCGTGCACGGGATCTCGCGGCCCGCGTGCGCGGCGAGGACGACCTGCTCGGAGGCGATCTTCGTGTCGGTGTAGGGCGCGCCGGTGGGGCGGACCGGGTGGGACTCGGCCACGCCGTCGGGAAAGTCGTTGCCGAAGGTCACGATCGACGAGGTGTGGACGAAGCGGCGGGCGCCGCCGCGCACGGCGGCGTCGAGGGCCAGCCGGGTGGCCAGCACGTTGATCGGCCAGAACTCGTCGTGCGTGCCGCCCAGGCCGATCCGCGCCGCGAGGTGGATCACGACCTCGCACTCGGCCGCGTGGTCCTGCCAGGGCCCGGGCCTCGTCACGTCGCCCGCGACCACCCCGCGCTCGGGGTCGGCCGTCAGGTCCACGCCGCGGACCTCCCAGCCCTCGGCCGCGTAGCGATCGGCCACGGCGCGTCCGATGAAGCCGAGCGCGCCGGTGAGGAAGACGTGTCCCTCAGGCATCGTCGCGCGAGGTGCCGCGCCCCGCGGCCTGCGGGTCGAGCCCGATGCGCTTCATGTAGCCCGCGCGCTCGGCGGGGCTCGTGGTGGCGGTGACCCGGTTCAGGTCGAGCGAGCGCACGAAGCGATGGCGCAGGCGCGTCGGGGCCGCGCGTGCGAAGCGGAGCGTCAGGTTGAGGTCGCGGGGGACGAACACGTCGGTGCGCGGCTCGCGGATGGCCCCGACCACGGCCTCGGCCACCTGGTCGGGCGAGATCCACTTGGTGGTGCGCGGCGGCTGGGTCCCCTTCGCCAGCTCGGTGTCGACGAGCCCGGGGTAGACGCCGGTGAGGACCACGCCGGTGCCGTCCATCTCCTCGCGCACCGCGTCGGTCAGGCCGAGCACGGCGTGCTTGGTGGCGCCGTAGGTCGCCTCGCCGGGCGGCCCGACCCAGCTCGCGCTGGAGGCCACGTTCACCACCTGGCCGCGGCCGCGGTCGCGCATGCGTGGGAGCACGGCGCGCATCCCGTGGATCACGCCCATCAGGTTCACCGCGATCTGCTTGGCGGTCGCGCCGTCGTCCTCCTCGAGGAAGGGGCCGACCAGGAGGATGCCGGCGTTGTTGACGAACACGTCGAGCGGGCCGACCAGCTCCTCGGCGCCGTCGACGAAGGCGTCCACCGACGAGCGGTCGGTCACGTCCACGTGGAGGGCGTGGACGGCGTCGCCCAGCTCGGCGGCAGTGCGCTCGGCGGTCTCCAGGTCCATATCGCCGATGGCCACGCGCGCGCCGCCGGCGGCGAGCTGGGACGCGATCGCGCGCCCTATCCCGCGCGCCCCGCCGGTGATGGCAACCGCCCGCGCGTCGAGATCGCCCATGCGGGGTACCGTAGCCGAGCATGCCCGAGCTCGAAGGCCAGAACACGTCGCTCTGGATCGCCACCGGCGGCGAGACCGACTACGCGGCGCTCGACCGCGAGATCCACGTGGACGTGGCGGTGCTCGGCGGCGGCATGGCCGGGCTGATGGCGGGGCTGCTGCTCAAGCGCGACGGGGCGCGCGTGGCGGTGCTGGAGGCCGGCCGCGTGGGCGCCGGCGTGACCGCCTACACGACCGCGAAGGTCACCTCGCTCCACGGGATCCAGTACACGCCGGTGACCTCGACCTTCGGCGAGCAGGACGCGCGTGCGTACGCGCAGGCCAACGAGGCCGGCCTGGAGCGGATCGCCGCGCTGGTGGAGGAGCTCGGGATCGACTGCGACTGGCGCCGCAAGCCGGCCTACACCTACGCCGAGGACGAATCGGGGCTCTCCGAGGTCCAGGACGAGGTGCAGGCCGCGGTGAAGGCGGGGCTGAAGGCGAGCTTCACCACGGAGACCGACCTGCCGTGGGAGGTCGCGGGCGCCGTCCGGGTCGAGGACCAGGCCGAGTTCCACCCGCGCCGCTTCCTGCTGGCGATCGCGGAGCAGATCCCCGGCGACGGCAGCCACGTCTTCGAGAGCACGCGGGCGGTCGGGGTGAAGCAGGGCGAGCCGATGCGGGTGGAGACCGAGGGCGGCCAGCCGGTGGTGGCGGACCACGTGGTCGTGGCCACCCACTTCCCGTTCCTCGACCGCGGCGGCTACTTCGCCCGCCAGCACGCGGAGCGCTCCTACGCGCTCGGGCTGTACGTGAACGGCCACGCGCCGCAGGGGATGTACCTGAGCACCGAGAGCCCGTCGCACACGGTGCGCTCGCACCCCACCGACCGCGGCGAGATGGTCATCGCCGGCGGCGAGAGCCACAAGGTCGGCCAGAGCGGCGAGGACACCAGCGACCGGGTGGCGCGGCTCGAGGCCTGGGCCCGCGAGAAGTTCGACGTCACCGAGATCGCCTACCGCTGGTCCACCCAGGACAACATGCCGGTGGACGGCGTGCCGTACATCGGCCAGCTCATGCCCGGCTCGAAGAACCTCTGGGTGGCCACCGGCTTCAAGAAGTGGGGGCTCACCAACGGCGCCGCCGCCGCCGAGATCCTCACCGACCTGATCGCCGGGCGCGAGAACCCGTGGGCCGCGCTGTTCGACCCGGGCCGGTTCAAGGCGGCCGGGGTCCAGGAGTTCCTCAAGGAGAACGTGAACGTCGGCTGGCGCTTCGTGCGCGACAGGGTCGGCGGCGCGGACTTCGGCTCGGTCGAGGAGATCCCGCCGGGACAGGGCGGGCTGGTCCGCGACGGGGCCGGGAAGATCGCCGCCTACCGCGACGAGGACGGGGTGCTGCACACGGTCTCGTCCACCTGCACGCACCTGGGGTGCACGGTGAAGTGGAACAGCGCGGAGCGGAGCTGGGACTGCCCCTGCCACGGCTCCCGCTTCCACTACGACGGCACGGTGCTCCAGGGACCGGCGGTCGAGGGTTTGTCCCCGAAGCCGTCGGGTAGCCGAAGCACATGACCGAGAACCCACAGCAGGGACCCGACGAGGTCCCGACCGACGAGCAGCTCGACGTCGAGGGCCCGAACGAGAGCGCGCAGCCCAGCGGCGCGCCGGGGCTCGAGGGCGGCGAGGCCGAGCCGGACGACGCGGCGGAGGCCGAGGGCGAGCAGTAGGCCCCTCCGGGCCGCGGGCC
>JALZEZ010000461.1 GCA_030861775.1 Actinomycetota bacterium | reverse complement strand
ACCCGGGATCGCCGCTCTCCGGGCGGCTCACGGGCGACGGGCCGACGACGCTCGCGCTCGCGGGCCGCTTCGGGACCGTGCGTGCGGAGCTGGACGGGCAGCCGGTCGCGGTGGAGCGCGCACGGGGCGCGCTGATGCTCACGCTCCCGCTGGCCGGCGAGCACGAGCTGGTGCTCCGCCCCGCGGGCTAGACTTTCGGCCACAGCCAGGGGCTATAGCTCAGCTGGAAGAGCGTTCGGCTGGCAGCCGAAAGGTCGTGGGTTCGAGTCCCACTAGCTCCACTGCTCAGACCTCGCGACCGGCGTAGTTCGGCTTCAGCACCCGATTCACGAACCCACCCTTGCTGTCGGCCGTCTCGAAGTCCTGCCACACGGGGGCCGGAACGTCCATGTAGGCGTACGTGCGGCCGCTGTTGAACTCGACGTAGACCTCCTGCGCCTCCTCGTCGTAGCCGATGCGGGCCACGGCTTCGGAGACGACGGGCCGCATCCCCACCACCGCACGATCGCGCAAAGCTCCGCTACTAGTCAGCGGCATCAGCGCACACCGTAGCCGAATGCGTCACATATTGCGCACGACACTCCTTGCTCAGGGCAGCAACGCCGTGACCAGCTCGGCCACGCGGTCGTCGACCGCGTCCGCGTCGGCCAGCTTCTCCAGCCCCAGCCCGCGGCCCACCGCCATCAGCACCAGCGCCAGCGTCTCCGGCGGCAGTGCCAGCTCGGCCCCCGTCCGCTCGGCGCGGTCCGCGATCGCCTCCGCCAGCGAACCGCGGATCTCCGCCAGCCGGGCGGCGAACGACCGGCGCAGCTTCGGCCTCCGCACCGCGTAGGCCCAGAACTCCACGAAGACCAGGAGCTGCTCGGGCTCCTCCATCAGCGCGTCCATCCCGTCGCGGAACGCTCGCCCCGGGTCGGCCGTGCCGGCCGCCGCCTCGAGCCGCCCCGCGTACCAGCGCATGTGCCCGTCGAACACGGCCAGGAACAGGTCGTCCTTGCCGTCGAAGTTCGAGTAGAGCGCCCCCACCGAGAAGCCCGCCTCGGCGGCGATCTCGTCAACAGTCGCGGCGTGGAAGCCGTGTTTGGCCACGACCTTCGTCGCGGCCTCGACCAGGCGCTCGTGCGTCGCTGCGCGCCGTGCCGTGGGGGCTGGCTTGGGCGTCATGTGCGTGACGGTACTCACACCGCCGGGCTCTCCAGTCCAGAATAGTGAGCGCTCGCTATCAATTCAAGGAGGACGGGAATGCGAACGGGCAGCGTCGAGGCGAACGGGATCGAGTTCGCGTACCTGGAGGCGGGCGAGGGGCCGCTGGTCCTCCTCCTGCACGGCTTCCCGGACGACGCCCACACCTGGTCGAGCCAGATCGACGCGCTGGCCGGCGCCGGCTACCGCGCCGTCGCCCCGTTCATGCGCGGCTACCCGCCGACCGGCCCGGCCCCGGACGGGCGCTACGACGCCGAGGCCCTGGCCGCCGACGTGGCGGGCCTGATCGACGCGCTCGGCGACGGCCCGGCGCTGGTGGCCGGCAACGACTGGGGCGGCATCGCGACCCACGCCGCGTCGGCGCTGCACCCCGAGCTGGTCCGGCGCGCGTTGGTCATCAACATCGGGCACCCGGCCACGTTCTTCAGCACGCTCCTCCACCCGCGCCAGATCCACCACGTCTTCCACTTCTGGTTCTTCCAGCAGCACGAGATCGCGGCCGGCGCGATGCGGGCCAACGACTTCGCCCTCGCCGACTACCTGTGGGACTACTGGAGCGCCCCCGGCCACGACTACGCCGACCACCTCGCCCGCGTGAAGCGCGAGACGCTCGCGCCCGAGGGCGGCGTCGAGGGCGGCCTCTCCTACTACCCGGCACTGGTGCGCCTGCCGCAGACCCACCCCGCGGTCGCGGAGCGCATCCAGGGCCGCTACACGGTCCCGACCCTCACGATCTTCGGCGACCACGACCCGCCCCGCGAGCTGTCCGAGGGCGAGCACGTGCACTTCGAGGCGGACTACCGCCTGGAGATCGTCGCCGGAGCGGGCCACTTCGTGCACCGCGAGCGGCCCGGCGAGGTCAACCGCCTGATGCTCGACTGGTTCGGCGAAGGAGGCACGGCATGACGTACGACGACTACAGGGCCGCCAGGAAGACGGTCACCACGCCGTTCGGGGAGTTCGCCTACGCGGAGGTGGGGGAGGGCCCGCCCGCCGTCTTCGTCCACGGGCTGTTCATGAGCGGCTACATGTGGCACCGCACGTTCGCGGGGGTGAGCGGCGAGCGCCGCTGCATCGCCTACAACCTGCCCGTCCACGGCGGCAGCGACGTGGCCGACGACCAGCCGCTCGACCTCGAGGCCAACGTGGCCATGCTCGAGGCGTTCTGCGACGCGCTCGGCCTCGACCGGCTCGACCTGGTGGCGAACGACACCGGCGGCGCGGTCGCGCAGGGCCTCGCGGTGCGGAGCCCGGAGCGGATCCGCACGCTGACCCTCACCAACTGCGAGGCGCGCGACTGGATGCCGTCGAAGCACGAGCTGGGCCAGCTCGTCAAGAAGATGGCCGAGGAGGGGCAGCTCGCGCAGCTCGTCGTGGCGAACCACTCCGACCTGGCCGCCGCCCGCCAGGGCGTGTTCGCCTCGACGGTCCAGTTCCCCGACCGCATCTCCGACGACGAGCTGCGCGGGATCATGGAGCCGCACCAGGCCACGCTCGAGGGCGCCCGGCGCATCGAGCGCTTCGCCCGCTCGCTGGCGCCCGAGCAGATGGAGGCGCTGGAGCCTGGGCTGCGCGAGCTGCGGGTGCCCACGCTCGCGGTGTGGGGGACCGGCGATCCGATCTTCCCGCTCGAGCTGGCCGAGTGGCTGCGGGACACGATCCCGGGCCTCGACGAGGTCGTGGAGATCGACGGCGGGCTGCTGTTCTGGCCCTGGGAGCGCGGCGACGAGCTGGTGCCGCACCTGCTGCGTCACTGGCGCGCGGGGCCCCGCACCGCCGCGGCCAGCGCGCCCGCCGCGGAGGCGAGCAGCAGCAGCGCGAACGCGAGCTCGTAGGCGG
>JALZEZ010000188.1 GCA_030861775.1 Actinomycetota bacterium | reverse complement strand
CGGCGCACCTCCCGCTGTGGGCGCTGGCCGCCGGAGCGGTGCCGGTGGCCGCGCGGCTGCCGCAGTACGAGGAGGCGCTGGGCGACGGCGACCTGGGGCTCCTGTTCGAGCCACGCGACAGCGAGGTGCTGGCCGAGCAGCTCGCCCGGCTGGTCGAGGACCGGCCGCTCCGCGATCGCCTGCGCGCGCTCGGCGAGGAGCGCCAGCCGGAGCTGAGCTGGTCGCGCGTGGCCGACGAGATCGAGGCGCTCTACCGCCGGATCGCCGGCCGCCGCCACGACCCGGCCCCCAGGCCGGCCGTGGCCAAGCGGCTCGCCTCGCGCGAGCTCATCCACGTGGACCTGCACATGCACACGAACCACTCGCACGACTGCGCCACGCCCGTGGACACGCTGCTGGAGGGGGCGAAGGAGGCCGGGCTCGGGGCCATAGCGGTCACGGACCACAACGAGATCTCGGGCGCCCTGGAGGCGCGGGAGCGGGCGGACGGCATCAAGGTGATCGTGGCCGAGGAGGTCAAGACGAAGGACCAGGGCGAGGTGATCGGTCTCTTCATCGAGGAGAAGATCCCGCGCGGGCTGTCGCTGGAGGAGACGATCGCCGAGATCCGCCGCCAGGGCGGCCTCGTGTACGTGCCGCACCCCTTCGACCGCATGCACTCGGTCCCCGACTACGAGCACATGCTCAAGGTGATCGAGGACATCGACGCCATCGAGGTCTTCAACCCGCGCGTGGCGATCACGGCGTTCAACGAGGAGGCCGAGCGGTTCGCGGCCAAGTACCGGATCGTGGCCGGCGCGGGCTCGGACAGCCACGTGGTGCAGGGCCTCGGGTCGGTGAAGATCGCCATGCGGGACTTCGACGGGCCGGAGGAGTTCCTCGAGTCGCTGCGCGCCGCCGACATCATCCGCAAGCGGCAGAGCCTGCTCTACGTGCAGGCGGTGAAGCTGATGCAGAAGCGCGGCCACGGGGCCGCTAGGCGCGGCAAGGAGTGATGCAGCCGAGAGGACAGCGGTCGGCCCAGGCGAAACCGGGAGCCTGGATGCCCGCCACGGACGACGAGATCCGGCAGAAGTACCTCGATCGCGCGATACGGGAGCTGAACCAGCTCACCCACGAGATCCAGGAGTGCGACCTCTGCCCGCGCGGCCAGGTGATGCCCGTGCTCCCCTCCGGGCACTGCCTGGGCGACATCTTCCTGCTCAAGTACGTCCCGGCGGCCTCGGAGATCTCCGAGGGGGTGGCCTTCTACGGCCGCGCCGGGCAGGCGCTGAAGAAGAGCTTCGCCCGCCTCGGGATCGACCCCTCGGTCGTCTACGGCACGGTGTTCGTGAAGTGCCCGGTGGGCGACACCGAGCAGTCCGACCCCGCCTGCCGCGCGCGCGTGCTGGAGGAGCTGGCGATCGTGCAGCCGCGGATCGTCGTGGTCATGGGCGAGGAGGCCCTGGCCGAGCTGAACGAGCTGGGCGTGCCGCTCGCGCGCCCGGTCTACCCACGCGTGGGCGAGGTCCAGAAGCTCACGCCGTCGTGCGACCTGCTGTACGTGCCGGACATCGACAGCGCGCTCGACGACGAGTCGGCCAAGCGCGCCTTCTGGAAGGCGTTCAGGGCCCTCGGCGACTGGTACGAGGACTTCCCGCCGTACTAGGCGGCGGCGTCGTCCCCGCCCTTCTCGGTCTCGCCGCCGAAGGCGAGGGAGAAGCCGACCGCCACGGCGGCGGCGACGATCCCCCAGAGCAGGCGGTCGCCCTCGCTGGCGTTGACCGCGTCGAACGCGGTGCCGCGCTGGAGCGCCGCCCAGCCCACGAACGCCGCGACCGGCACCAGTCCCAGGAAGATGTCCTTGTTCACGAACGGCTCTCCCGAGCGGATGCGGCCCACCACGTAGAAGAAGAGCGCCAGACAGCAGAGGATCCAGAAGCCGGCGTCCAGCGTGCCGGGGTCCGTCACCTCGGTGACGGGCTTGTTCGTCTCCGGGTTCTCGGTGACCTTCGTCGTCCCCTGGAGCAGGATCGCGTGCAGCAGGAGGACGTCGGCGGGGATCAGCCCGACGAGCGTCGTGAGCAGCTTCTCGCGTGGCGACGGCTTGGGCACGGCCACGCCCGCCCCCCGCAGCGCGCGCTTCGTCCCCGCGGCGAGACCCGGGGTCTCCCCGGCCGCCTGCGTCCCCGTTCGCGAGCCGTATAGGTATGCGCTCAACCCGTTCCTTCCCCCGAATGGACAGCGAAGCCCGACCCTAACCGACGAACCGGCGTGCCGGGGCCCAGGGTTTCGGGGTAACGTGCGTCCGGCACCGATCGAGGAGGAGGAGACCCATGGCTCACAAGGCCGATGTCCTGGTGGTCGCCAACCAGACCGCCGAGTCGGATGAGCTCCTCGAGGCCCTGCGCGAGCGGGCCGAGCGCGGGGACTGCAAGTTCCACCTGCTGGTCCCCGCCACGCCCCACGGCGCGACCTGGGCGATGGACATGCACGCGGGCGGCGACGAGGCCGAGGAGCACCTCAAGCGCGCGGTCCAGCGCTACCGCGACGCCGGCCTCGAGGTCGACGACGGGAAGATCGGCGACCCGGACCCCGTGGCCGCGGTCCAGGACGCCCTGAACTTCAAGGAGTTCGACGAGGTGATCGTCTCGACGCTCCACCGGCGGCTCTCCCGCTGGCTCAAGCTCGACCTCCCGCACAAGGTCGAGCACGCCTTCGGCAAGCCGGTCACGCACGTGGAGGCGAAGGCGACCGACTGAGCGGCGCGGATATAGTCGCCCCGCGGTGGACCTCGAAGAGCACAGCCTCGACCCCGTCATCGAGCGGACCTGCGCCGAGTGCGGCGCCAAGCTGACCGAGTCCGAGATCCGCGCCGCGCTCGAGGCCGGCGGCGACTACCTCTGCTCCGTGCACGCCGCGGAGCTGGTCCCGGCCGACGAGGTCGAGACCGAGCCCGAGGCCTAGCCGGCCCGCTCCAGCAGCGCCACGCACTCGATGTGCGGGGTCTGCGGGAACATGTCGACCGGCCGCACGGCCGCCAGGCGGTAGCCCGCGTCGGCCATCTGGCGGGCGTTGGGGGCGAGCGTCGTGGGGTTGCACGAGACGTAGACGATCCGGCGCGGCTCGGTCTCCAGCAGGCGGCGCACGATCTTGGCCGAGAGCCCGGCGCGCGGCGGGTCGACCACCACCACGTCGGGGCGGCCCGCCTCCTCGACCAGCGGGCGCATCGCGGTCCGCACGTCGCCGGCGAAGAAGCGCGCGTTGTCGATCCCGTTGAGGCGCGCGTTCTCGATCGCGTCCGCCACCGCCCGCTCGACCAGCTCCACGCCGACCACCTCGCCGGCCCGCGTGGCCATGGCCAGGGCGATCGTCCCGATACCGCTGAAGAGGTCGTAGACGCGCTCGCCGCCGCCGAGCCCGGCCAGCTCTACCGCCGACCCGTACAGGCGCTCGGCCATCTCGGTGTTGGTCTGGAAGAACGCCTCCGGCGAGATCCGGAAGCGGAGCCGGTCCCCCAGCACCTCGATCTCCTCCTCGATCGCGCCCGGGCCCGCGACGAGCCTGGTCTCGCCCTCGCGGGTGGTCTCGGCCACGCCGCCGGTGCGCGTCCAGAGGAAGCCGTCGGCCCCCGCGGCCTCGGCCAGGTCCGTCACGCGGAAGTCGCCCTCGCTGGTCACGACCCGGGCCTGGACCGTCCCGGTCCGGCGCCCCTCGCGCACGACCAGGTTGCGCAGGAACCCGTCGCCGCTCCGGCGGTCGTACGACGAGAGCCCCTCGTCCCGGCACCAGGCCTTGACCCGCTCGCGGACGGCGTCGACCCGCTCCGAGGCGAGCACGTCCTCGCTCACGTCGTCGATCTCGTTCCAGCGGCCCGGCCGGTGGAAGCCGAGCACCAGCTCGCCCCCGTCGCCGGCCCCGAACGAGTACTCGAGCTTGTTGCGGTAGCGCCACGGCTCGACGGCGGGCACGATCGGGTCGAGCGGGGGCGACTCGAAGCCGCCGATCCGCTCCAGCGCCTCGCGCACCTGGCGCTCCTTCTCCGCGAGCTGGTGCTCGTAGGGGAGCACCTGCCACGGCGCCCCCGGGTGCGGCACGCGCGGCTCGATCCGGTCCGGGGCGGGCTCGATCAGCTCGACCGCCCGGGCCTCCCCGTAGTCGCGCTTCGACTTCGTGATCCGCGCGCGCAGCCGGTCCCCCGGCACGCCGCCCTGGACGAACACGACGTACCCCTCGTGGCGGGCGACGCCATTGCCTCCGTGGGCGAACGACTCCACCCGGAGCTCCAGCTCGTCCCCGCGGCGGGGACGAGTGCGTGTGGTCTGGCCGCCCGTCACCGGCCTTATGCTGGCAGGCCTCGTGGACCTGGACGGGTACAGAGCGGAGGCGCAGGCCTTCTGGGAGGAGATCGAGCGCGAGTACCTGCTGCACATGTCCGGGCGCAAGCCGGAGTTCGAGCTGGAGCCGATCTACGCCCGCCACGCGGCGCTGTTCGAGCGCGAGGCGGCCGAGCGGCTGCGCGAGGCCGGCGCCCCGCGCGAGCTGGTCCGGTTCGCGGTGGAGGGGCTGTTCGGGCAGGAGACGAAGCGCGAGGCCGAGGCGCTCGCCCGGCGCGAGGCCGAGGCGAGGATCACCGTGGGCGATGGGGAGCTCGGCTACCGCGAGGCGGTGGCGGCGCAGGCCAACGAGCGCGACCCGGAGCGCCGGGCGGCGCTGGAGCGGGCCCGGCTCGACGTGGTCGAGCGCGAGCTGAACCCGCTGCTCCTGGAGGCGCACGAGCGCTCGGCCGCGCTGGCCCGCGAGCTGGGCTGGACCAGCGTGCTGGCGATGTGCGAGGAGCTGTCGGGCGTGGACCTGCGCGCGCTGGGCGAGCAGGCGAGCGCCTTCCTGGCGGCCACCGACGAGCCCTACGAGCCGCTGGTGGACGCGGAGGTGCGGGCGCAGCTCGGCGTGGGCCTGGACGAACTGCGGCGGGCCGACATGCCGGCCTTCTTCCGCGCGCCCGGCCTCGACGAGCACTTCCCCGAGGACCGGCTGCTGGCCTCGCTGGAGGGCACTGTCGCCGGGCTCGGGCTCGACGGCGCGGGCGTGGTCGTGGACGCCGAGGTGCGTCCGACCAAGTCGCCGCGGGCGTTCTGCGCGCCGGTGCGGGTGCCCGCCGAGGTGCACCTGGTCATCGCGCGCGTGGGCGGGCACGACGACTACGAGGCGCTGATGCACGAGGCCGGCCACGCCTACCACTACTCGCACGTGGGGCCCGGCCTGCCGTTCGAGGACAGCCACCTCGGCGACAACTCGGTGACCGAGGCGTACGCGTTCCTGATGCAGCACCTCACCACCGAGCCCGGCTGGCTGGCCCGCATCCTCGACGTGCCCGACCCCGAGCCGATCGCCCGCTTCGCCAGCGCGAGCCGAATGGTCTTCCTGCGCCGCTACTGCGCGAAGCTGGGCTACGAGCTGGAGCTGCACGGCGACGGGCGGCCGCCGGGCGAGAACGCGCGCGACTACGCGGCGCGGCTGGGCGGGGCGCTGCGGATCGACTGGCCCGATGCGACCTGGCTGTCGGACGTGGACCCGTTCTTCTACGCCGCCCGCTACCTGCGCGCCTGGGCGTTCGAGGCGCACCTGCGGGCGCTGTTCCGCGAGCGCTTCGGCGATGGGTGGTTCGCCGAGCCGGAGGCGGGGGCGCTGCTGCGCTCGCTGTGGAGCCGCGGTCAGGCCGACGACGCCGACGCGCTCCTCGCGGAGCTCACCGGCGAGCGTCTGGACCTGGCCGTGCTGGCGGCCGAGTTCGCGGTCGCCTAGCGGTTACTTGCTGAGCTTCGACTCGACCGCGTCCAGCACCGACTTGCGGTTCGCGTTGCGGCGCTCGTAGTCGCGGACCTTGCGCAGCTCGGCGGCGGTCAGGCCGTCGAGGCGGCCCTGCACCTGGGCCGCGGTCAGGTCGTCGTAGCCGATGATCGGGAACGACGGACCGACGCCGGCAGCGCGCCGCGCCCGGTCGGCCGTGGCGATCGCCGGGTCGACCGCGGAGCGCACGCGGGTGCGCCCGCGCTTCGCGGCGGTCTCGCCGCGCTTGCGCGCCGTGCCGACGATCTCGCCGCCGCGACCGAGGAGCTGCTCGAGGTCGCTGAGCACGTCGTTGGTCTGCTTGCGCCCGCGCTCGAGCAGGCCCTGCACGAGGTCCTGCGCGTCGCCGCGCGTCATGCGGCCGCGCTTGACCGCGTCGTCGAACGCCTCCTCGATGCGCTCGCGGCTGATCATCACGAGGTTCAGCGGGGCCACGACGCCCTTGGCCAGCGCGTCGCGCAGCTCGGCCACCGACTTGCCGGAGAACTCGGTCGCGCCCGCGGCGCTCGTCGCCTTGCGGGCCGTCTTCTGCGCCTTCTGCTGGCGCGCGCGTGCCTGACCGCCCTTCTTGGCGGCCGCGCGGCGCTTGGTCTGCGCGCTCGATCGCGAGCTGGACTTGGTACCGCCGCGGCTCGACGTGCTGCGCGAGCTGGAGCCGGAGCGGCTGCTGGAGCCGGAGCGGCTGCTGGAGCTCGACTTGCGGGTGCCCGACGAGCGACGTCCGCCCGACGACCCCGATCCGCCTCTTGAGCTTCCGGATGACTGCGCCATCTCGTCTCCTCTCGTCTCCTTCTGATGAGGTCGCCGGGACTATCCCACTTCGAACGCGGCGGTGACGTGCGCGTGGTCCGACAGGCGCAGCGCGCGACCGTCGGCGAGCTTCAGCTCGGCGTGCTCGGCGACGGGCGGGCCGAGCGGGCGTGCGCCGCGCGCGAGCAGGTGGTCGATCGCCTCCGCGGGCGCCTCGCCGTCGAGCCCCAGCGC
>JALZEZ010000187.1 GCA_030861775.1 Actinomycetota bacterium | reverse complement strand
GGTAGCGGCGCACGGCACGCTTGGTGCGGGCGCCGGGGACGCCATCGATGCGGCCGGTGTAGTGGTGGAGCGCCTTGAGGGCGACCTGGAGGGCGGCGGTGTTTGCGCTGCCGCGCGCCTGTGCCGGGGCAGGGGGGATCAGCGCGCTGGCGGCGAGCGCGCAGACAAGCAGCACGACGGTGCGGCGAACCGACGGCACGGGCATGCCCTCGGACATCGGCGGCGGCGAGTCCATCCGTGGGAGAACCCGTGCAGAGGGAGGAGGTCGCGCGCCCGCGGCGACGGCTTAACACGCGGGTGGCCCTGCTTACCTGCCGCCGGTGCCGCAACTGCTCGCTCCCGCGAGGCGGGCGCCGCTGTGGGCCCTGGCCGCCGGCGTGGCCGTGCTGGCCTGGCTCCAGATGGTGCGTCGGCCGGCCGACCCGCCGCTGTGGGACTCGTTCTACGTCGAGGACGGCGGGGTGCGGGCCGCGCTGGAAGCCCGAGCTGGCGCGGGCGGAGCGCGAGTGCGCGGGGAAGCCGCCGGACGAGCCCGCGGTGATCCGGATCATCCCGTCGAACTGGCGCATGGACATCGACTGCGGACGGCTCGACTAGGCTCGCGCCGATGGCGGTGCTCCAGGACCCGCCGAAGGGGTGGGAGGCGATGGTCGAGCTGCTGGCGCTGGACGCGCCGGAGCAGCCGCCGCCTCCGGAGCCGGAGCCCGAGCCGCGCGGGTTCCTGGCCCGGGTGTTCCGCGCCCTCTCCCCGACCGCGCGGGCCGTCGCCGCGGGTGACGCGTACCTCCGGCCCCTCGGCCTCCACACGACCGACCTGCCGACGCGCGTGAACCCCGGCGGGCCGGAGGGCCACTCGTATCAGGAGGGCGCGACGGTCGTGGAGGGCGAGCGCCATGGTCGGTCGGTGGAGATTCGGATCGACGCAGGCCGCTACCGGACGCACCTGAGCGGCCCGGTGGAGGAGTTCCACGTGCGCTCGGAGGACGGCCGCCTGATGGCGAGCGAGCGATCATCGGAGGCGATCCGGGCTGCCGTCGAATCGCTGTCGCCCGACGACCGCTGGAAGGGAGTGGAGGCGACGGGCGGGCCCGACGGCGTGAGCGTCGTCCATCGCGTGAAGGGCTCGAAGGCCGGCTCCCAGGGCCTCTGGTTCGATGACCTGTGGCTGGCGGAGGCGCTCGCCGAGATTGCCGGCGGGCCCCGCGACGAGTCCGCGCCGCGCCCCTAGAATCCCCCGCCGCAGGGCGCGTAGCTCAGTGGGAGAGCGCTCGCTTCACACGCGAGAGGTCGCTGGTTCGAAACCAGCCGCGCCCATGCTCGGAAGCCCGCTCGAGCAGGGGTTTCCGCTGTTCCGGGTAGCCCAACCATTTCCCCTTCGGCCCATTCGGAGCCGGAGTGGAAGCGATAGCTGCCCTCCCGGCGCCGGCGTTAGCCCACCGCCTGCGAGATCAAGGGCACCCCTAGAGGTTTCCGCGCCCACGAGGCGCATGCGGACAAGCACCGCGCTCACGGCGTCAGTCGGCGCGCAGGAGACCGTAGATCTCTTCGGCCCGGTAGACCTTCCCCCAGTTGCGCCCCGTGATCTCGCGGAGGATCCCGTTTTCCTCAAGGACCTTGATTGTTGACCTGGCTGTAGGCGCGCTGACGCTGAGTTCGGCCTGGGCGCGACGAGCAGTCACGAGCGGGTTGAAGAACAGGGCGTCGATCAGCGCGAGGGCGTTCGAGGTCACGTGCTTCGCCTGCAACTCGAGTCGGTAGCGCGTCTGAAGCGCCACGAGCTGATCGGCAAGCTCCGCAGCCTCCTGTGCTTGCACCTTGATCGCTTCAAGGAAGAAGCGGACCCAGCCATCCCAATCGCCGTGAGTGCTGACGCGCATCAGCCCGTCGTAGTAGTCGGCGCGATTTCGTTCGAAGAACGCAGAGAGATAGAGGAGGGGCTGTGGCAGCAGCCCTCGGTCCTTCAGGAACAAAGGGACCAACAGCCGCCCAACGCGGCCGTTCCCGTCCCCAAACGGATGGATCGCCTCGAACTGGTAGTGAATGATCGCCGCTTGAATCAGGGGACGCAGCTCGCGCTCATGAAGGAACTTCTCAAAGTCATCGAGACGCTCGCTCATCGCCGGGATCGGAGGCGGCACGTATGTCGCATCTGCGCCAGTACGGCCCCCGATGTAGTTCTGATAAGAGCGAAACTCCCCCGGATGTCTTTCATGGCCCCGCACCCCCCTCATGAGCAGGCCATGCAGCTCTCTTAGGAGCCGGAGGCTCAGCGGCAGGGGACTCCTGAGCCCATGCTCTTGCGCCATGACGTAGTTGCGGACTTCCTGCACATCGGAAGCGCCTACCAGTTGGAGCTGCTCTAGCTCAGAGGCATAGACATCCGACATCGTCGTTTGCGTGCCCTCGATCCGAGAGCTGAGAACAGCCTCGCGACGGAGGTAGGGATTGATCAGCAGGCTCGGGTTGCTGAGCTGGCGTCCTATGCCTTGCAGAACACCCAGATGATTCGACGCCCCATCGAGGAGCGCAATCGCTTCGGATGAGAGTCGAAGCTCTCGCGGAGCGGGGGCGGGAATGAAGGCGGGATAGCCTTCAGGGGCCGTGGTAAGCGTCCCATTGGCCCGTTTCGTGAATAGCTTTGGGTCCATCGCTTTGAAAGCTTATCGTTCTTTGCTTTCAAAAGTTCGGGCCCTTGGATGAGACGCTTTCTAAGCCCGGAGTCGTCGGCAATAAGCCGAGCTTTCTCGTCGTCTCGACAGCCTTTGAAAGAGCATCGACGGTGAGACTTTGAAGATGAAACCTATAGGGTCTTTTTTTTCAAAGCTCACTAGGAAGGGCCCAACTAGTCGGACCTTTATTTTCTAGACGCTTGGGCGGGTCACTTCAGTTGTCCGCCGCCGGTCTCCCCACGCCTCCGCGCTGACGGCCACGTCGCGATGCCAGGATTCGGTTTCAGGTCCGCTGAAACGAAGTAGACGCCCTCCCGACGGCCATTCGTCCAGAGTTAGATGCTCGACGGGCTCAGTGGGGCAGACATCGATGACAACGGCCAAGTCGCGCTGATCGTTGGGTTCTTCGACGAGAGTGGCGGGGGCTAGCTCGGATCTCGCACGGTCTCGGTAGGGCTTCTGGGATCAGCGAAGCTGCGCGGCGAATGCGTCAAGGTCGTTGTCAACGAGGACCCACGTCCGCCTCCCCGCCGGGAGGCGGCGCATCGCCGGTGCGGTCGAGTGCCGCCGCGTTTTTCGGGGGCGTGCCGAGCGGCACGAACCAGGCGTCGTAGAGACCCAGGTTGCCGGTGCCGGGCGTGGAGAGCGTGATCTGCTGTCCGGCCGGCACGGGCAGAACGAGCGACGCCGAGTACGGGAGCCACCCCTGGACCCCCTCGATCTGGGAGGCGCCGCCGAGCGCGGTGGCGGTCACCCCCGCGCAGGTGGCGGTGAGCAGTGTCAGCCCCATGTTGGTCGGGCCGGTCATCGGGACGTTGGCGATCAGGAAGCCGTCGGTGTTCGCTTGGTAGGTCCCGGCGGTGACCGCCGACACCCGTCCGAGGAGAGTCACCGCGGCGTCCTGCGCGTTCAGCGAGCCGCTGACCGTGGCCGTGCCTGCGGCGAGCGATCCTGCCTGCACGTTGCCGCTAACCGCGGCGGCGCTGGCGGTCAGGCCGCCGTTCGCCGTCAGCGCGCCGGTGGCGGTCAGCG
The DNA here is from genome assembly GCA_030861775.1 of Actinomycetota bacterium. Classification (GTDB taxonomy): domain Bacteria; phylum Actinomycetota; class Thermoleophilia; order Solirubrobacterales; family Thermoleophilaceae; genus AC-37. Next base: position 3,117 of record JALZEZ010000187.1, on the reverse strand, counting down.
TGCCGCCGACCGTCTCGTCCGCGGTCACGGCGAGGTCGCCGGTCGTGATCGTACTGGCAACAAGAGCAGGGTTCTGGACCGACACCGAGGTCGCTAGCGACGCGCTGAGCTGCTCACCCCCGACACCGTCCGCCACTACGATCACCACGAACACGGTGTCGCTCGTGAGCGGCGCGTTCGCCGGCGTGCTCCACTCGCCGAGCTTCGACGGCGTCGCCTGCTGCTGGCCGGCGGTCGCGCTCGACCAGTAGACGGTCTGCTCCGCGGTGTCGACGAGCGACGAGTTCCAGGTCAGTGTCACCCCGGTTCCGTTCGTAACCTGCGCCGCCGGCACGAGTTCGCTCCCTTCTAGGACGTTGACGGTAAGGCTGTCGAAGTAGAAGCCGTCGGGGAAGGTGCTCACCGCGATTTCGGTGAACGCCGGGGCAGTGTCGGCGAGCGCCTCGGTGATCGTCACGGTCGAGGTGCCGGGCGCCGGCGTCGTCTGGAAGTCGTAGATCTCTACGACGACCGAGGCCCCCGCGGCCAGCGTCGCGGAGTTCCCCGCCTGCGGTCCCAGCACGAAGTCGGCGGTGCCGCTCGTCACGGGTTGGGCCGGACCGGCGAAGGCCCACGTGGCCTCGTCGGAGACCGCTGTCTTGACGTCCGCGGTCGTCGGCGTCAGTGGAGCGCCCTCGACACCGGGGGTACCGACGATGATCGTCAGCGTGACGGACTCGACCGCGAGGTCGTTTGCCGTCTGGTTCGTGATCACGACGACGAGCGAGCCGAGCGTGGGGTCGCGCCCCGGGACGCTCACGGTCAGGGGCGCCGGGTCCACGCGCGGCGCGTAGGTGAGCTGCGTCTGCGGGTCGTCCTCGACGGCGACCCAGGCGTTCGGTCTGGTGATCAGGCCCATGCGGCGTCCCCTGGTCAGGCTCCGCCCGGCGCCGCCGCGAGCCGCTGCTTGACGCCGTCGTCGATCGGCCTTCCGATGGTGCGGAAGCTAGATCGAGGACCGGTCGGAACCCGATGCTCGAGCTCGGCGGCGAGCCGTGGCTGTTCACCCAGCTCCTGCTGGACGCCGGGGTCGCCCCGGTGACGGCCGGGATCCGCGACGGCGTCTGGACCGAGGACGTGGCGGCCCCTTCGCGAACCTGACCGCGTACAGGCCGTCCGACCTGCTCGGGCGCGGCCCGCCGCGGTAGCTGCCAGCGTCGCTCTACCGCTCGCTCTACCGGGAGCGGCTCCGCGCCGAAGGCGTGCTGGTCCCTCCGGGCCTGACGACGCTAGACCGCGAGGTCTCTCAGAGCACCGGAGGCCAGGGCCACGGCAGGGCGTGCGATCGGTTCTGCGGCGGCGATTGCATAGGACGTCCTGTGGCACTCCATCGACCCCGCGGGCGCCTCGCCTCCGGCGCGTGTTGCTCGATGATCGGCTCTGGTTGCGCCCGAGCCGCAACAGGTTGCGCCTGGGCGGCGTGCGTTGCAGGACGCGGCCGCGTCACCTGCTAATTCGATCTCGACGCCCCGAGGAGCGGGGTTTCGGCCCGGCAATAGATCGTCGGGTTGATCCCCCCAAAGGCGGCGTTGGTGTGCGAACATATGTTCGTATGACACGACACCCGGGACGACGAATGGTGGAACTCGCCCTCGTCGGTGGGAGCGCCCTCTACCGGGAGTCGATACGCCGCGTGCTGGACGACGCCGACGGCCTCGAGGTCGTCGGCACCGCGGCCTCGCTCGCCGAGGCCGGCCCCCTGGTCGAGCAGCGCCGCCCCGAGGTGCTGGTGGTGGACCTGGCCTGGGAGCGCGACCTCGCCGGCCTGGCGTCGACGAAGGACCGGCACCCGGACGTGCGCCTCATCGCCCTGGGCGTGGACGACGACGAGGCGACGGTGGTCGCCTGCGCCGCTGCCGGCGTGGTCGGCTACCTCGCCCGAGAGACGACCGCGGCCGAGCTGGTGGTGGCGATCGAGCGGGTGGCGAGGGGCGAGCTCGTGTGCCCGCCGCGGGTCGTCGAGACGCTCGTCCGCTGGCTGTCGCGGCGGCCCGGACGCACGACCGCCTCCGCGCTCGACGGGCTCACGCGGCGTGAGCGCGAGGTCATCGAGCTGGTCGGCCGCGGCCTGTCGAACAAGCAGATCGCGGATCGCCTCTACATCCAGGTCGCGACCGTCAAGAGCCACGTCCACAGCATCCTCACGAAGCTCGGCCTCGACCGCCGGGCGGAGGTCGTCGCGCTCCTGCGCGACACCGGCTGACGGAGATCTGGATCAAGCGAGCCCCGCGCTGCGCTCAAGGAGGATGGAGTGTGGCTCCTACGCCCTCCGATGTAGATCCTCTCGGCGGAAGATCGATCCTTGGACCGATGACAACGCACGCCGCACGCGCGACAGTTGCTCTGCGGCGTGGACGTACCTGGGACACACGGCAGCGAGAGCGCGAGCCGGGTCCCGGACAGACGCGCTTTCCGAGACGGGACACGTGCACCGGCTGCGGGCCCGATGAGCGAGAGGGGGGCTCGACCCGGCCGCGGCCGGTGCGCGGTCTCATCGCCCGCGTGCCTCCGTGCGAATGGCCGCCCAGCCGCGGCCTAGCGTCCTCGTCGTCGGCGGCAGCCGGACGGTGCCGTCGCGCACCCGCGCGCTGCTCGAGGCGGTCGCGACTGCCGTAGAGCAGGCGGGCGCGGTGCCCGAGCTCTGGGACGTCAGGCAGGCGGCGCAGCCGGGTGCGCTGCGCGGTGCCGCGTCGCGGGCGCAGGCGCTGGTGGTCGTCACGCCGACGTACCACGGCTCGTACTCCGGGCTCGTGAAGCACGCGCTCGACCAGCTCGATCCCCGGCTGGTGGGCGGTAAGCCGGTCGCCCTGATGGCGACGACGGGGCCGGTCCCGACGCCCCAGGCGCTCGACCACCTCCGGATCGTGGCCTCCGCGCTCGACGCTTTCGCCATACCGGCCCAGATCGTGGCCACCGAGGCCGGCTTCCAGCGGCGTGGCGGCCGCTACGAGATCGCCGACGAGCTGCTGCGCCAGCGCGTGCGCGCCGTCGTGCAGGAGCTCGTTCTCGTCGCGTGGCGGCTGGACGCGCCCGGCGAGCCGCGCCTGCAGCCGGAGCCCGCCCGCAACGGCGGCGGGG
>JALZEZ010000460.1 GCA_030861775.1 Actinomycetota bacterium | reverse complement strand
GTCCGGAAGGATCTCCTCGTCCGCCTGGACGTCGGCCGGAGCGCCGCCCTGCTGCGCGAGCGCCGCGGAGCTCGGAGCGCCGGCGGCGGAGATGGGGTCGGAGGGGTTGGTCGCCGCCAGCCGCTGGACCGCGCCCGCGGGGGCGTCGGCGGCGAGCTGGGCGGTCTGGCCCGAGGGGTCGAACACGACCATGCCGTCGGGGAACAGCCGCAGCCACGTGCGCACGTCCACCTTGCCGGTGGGCCTGAGCCCGTGCTTCTTCTGGAAGCGCTTGACGGCCCGCTCGGTGATCGGCCCGAAGATCCCGTCCTCGGCGATCTTCAGCCGCTCCTGGAGCTCCACCACGGCGGCGCTGGTCATGCCGCGCTCGAGCAGGATCCGCTTGCCGTCGTCGCGATCCTCCAGCACGCGCGAATGGCTGCTGGACGCCTTCGCCGGGCCCCCGCCCTTGAACGCCGAGAAGGTGGGCGCGATCGGCGTGGTCGCCATCGCGGCGGTCACGGCCAGCGACGCGCTCTTCTGGCGCGACTGGTGCTTCCGCGCGATCTCGCTCAGCTCACGGCGGCGCCGCGAGCGCTCGAGCGACTCGTGCCACAACTCGGTCGAGGACAGATCTCGGTGGGCAGGGGCCAATGGACGAACTCCTTCCAAACTCGGGTGGCGCCTACGAGGTGAGCTGACGGGCTCGCGCCGTAGCGCTACGCCGCACGCTGGCGGCGATTCGCCCCTTCGACCGACGGCGGTCGATATTGGTTCCCCCGCTCCCCGCCCGCGGGCGGACGAGGACTCGGCGTCTATGTCGAACGAAAAATACCTGCTCTTCGCAAGATCTTTCGCAGCCGGGAACCTTAACGACCCTGTCAACCCCAAGATCCGGTTTGCACTCGGCAGCCGGTGGAATACGCCGTTTCGACGAGTTCCGCGGGGGAAGCTCGTCTCTTCAGGGGGGCAAGTCACGCGCGTCCCCCGGTTCCATGGACCGGGGGACGCTGCGCGTTTGGGGCCGTCGCCCCGGTGGGACACGCAACCCAGGCATGCGCCGCACGCTCCTCATCGCACTGCTGGCGCTCGCTGCCGCCGCGCCCGCCGCCCACGCGCAGCAGGACCTCGCGTCCTACGCCGATCCGATGGTGGGCACCGGTCCGCCCGGCTTCGTCTTCCCCGGCGCGGCCGCCCCGTTCGGGATGGTCCAGAACTCCCCCGACACCCGCGGCGAGTTCGCCTACAGCGGCTACCTCTACACCGACCCGCAGATCCAGGGCTTCAGCCTCGTGCACCTCTCGGGACCGGGTGTGAAGAAGGGCGGCGACATCCCGCTCATGCCCACGGTCGGCCCGGTCCTCGGCAACGACCCCAACCAGTTCGGCTCGCCCTTCGACCACGCCACCGAGGAGGCCGAGCCCGGCTACTACCGGGTCCGGCTGGCCAAGTACCAGACCGACGTGGAGCTGACCGCCTCCACCCGCGCGGCGATGCAGCGCTACACGTTCCCGCCGTCCCCGCAGTCGAACGTGATCCTCGACATGACGCGCAGCGTCGAGGGCGTCCACGAGGGGCGGATCGAGTTCTCGGGCAAGGACGAGGTGAGCGGGTTCGCGCGCGGGCGGTACCCCGTGTACTTCGTGGCGAGGTTCTCGCGGCCGTTCGCGTCGACCGGCACGTTCGACGGCGGCGGCGGGTGGGTGACCTTCGACACCACCTCCGAGCGCACCGTGACCGTGCGCGTCGGCATCTCGTTCGTGGACCTGGCCGGCGCCCGGCGCAACCTCGAGGCCGAGGCGCCGAGCTTCGACTTCGACGGCATGCGCGCCGCCACCCGCGCGGCCTGGAACCGCGAGCTCTCCAGCGTCCGCGTGAGCGGCGGCACCGAGCTCGAGCGCACCACCTTCTACACCGCGCTCTACCACGCCCAGCTCCACCCGAACGTCTTCACCGACGTGGACGGCCGCTACCTCGGCTTCGACAAGCAGATCCACCACGCCCGCGGGTGGACCCAGTACGCCAACTTCTCCGGCTGGGACACCTACAAGGGCGAGAACCAGCTGCTGGCGACGATCCAGCCGCGCCGCTACCGCGACATGCTGCTCACGCTGCTGGCCAACCACCGCGAGGGCGGCCGGCTGCCGCGCTGGGGCGAGCACAACTTCGATGCCGGCCACATGTCCGGCGACCCGATCGTCCCGATGATCACCGACGGCGCCTGCCGCGAGATCCTCGGCCGGGCCGCGGCGGGCGACCTGCTGGACGCGGCGATCGCGCTGGCCGGGAAGCGCGACGCGAACCTGGCGAAGCTCGGCTACCTGCCCGACCGGCCGGGCACCACCCTGGAGTTCGGCGGCGCGGACTTCGCCCTGGCCCTGCTCGCGGACGCGCTGGGGCGGGACGACGAGGCCGCCCGCCGCCGCGCGGATTCGCTCCGCTACCGCAACATCCTCGACCCCTCCACGCGCTGGATCCGCCCGCGGCGCGCCGACGGCTCCTGGCACGAGCCGTTCGACCCCACCGACGAGACCGGCTTCCAGGAGGGCAACTCGTGGCAGTACTCGTGGCTCGCGCCGCACGACGCGCGCGGGCTCTACGACCGCATGGGCGGCGACGGCCCGGTGGTCGAGCGCCTCGACCAGTTCTTCGCCGCCCCGCCGGAGGCCCAGAACCAGGCCACCTTCTTCGGGATCGTCTACCGGCTGCCCCAGTACGCGCCGGGCAACGAGCACGACATCCAGGCGCCGTGGATGTACCCGTTCGCGGGGCAGCCGTGGAAGACGATGTCCGAGCACCGCGACATCCAGCGGCTGTTCCGGCCGGAGCCCAACGGGCTCCCCGGCAACGACGACCTGGGTGGGCTCTCGGGCTGGCTGGCGTGGTCGATGCTCGGGCTGGGCCCGGTCACGCCCGGCGCGCCGTTCCACGTGCTCGGCTCGCCGGTCTTCGAGCGAGCCGACGTCCGGCCCGCCGGCGGCACGCCGTTCGCGATCGAGGCCCCCGGCGCCTCGCCGCTGCGCCCGTACGTGACGGCGGCGACGCTCGGAGGCCGACGGCTCGGGGG
>JALZEZ010000459.1 GCA_030861775.1 Actinomycetota bacterium | reverse complement strand
CAGCCGCTCCACGGCCGCGGCCAGCGCCGCGGGCGAGTCGCGCGGCTCGAACAGCAGGCAGTTCTCCTCGTGGAGCAGGTACTCGGCCGAGCCGCCGGTGCCGGTCGCCACCACCGGGCGCCCGACCGCCATCGCCTCGAGCGGCACGAGGCCCCACGGCTCCTCCCACTTCACCGGGAAGAGGACCGCGTCGTGCTCGGCGTAGAGCTCGCCGAGGCGCTCGCGCGGCTCGGCCGAGAAGCGCACCCCCTCCCGTCGCAGCTCGCGCTCGTAGCCCGGCTCCCCCGACCCCTGGACGGTCAGCGTCGCGCCGGCGGGCAGATGGCTCAGCGCCTCGACCGCCGTGTCCACCCCCTTGCGCGGATCGAGGCGCCCCACGTAGAGCAGCCGCCAGCCCCACTCGCGCGGCGGTGCGGGGCGGAACAGGCCGTGGTCGATGCCCGGGTGCGCGACCTCGGCGCGCTCGAACGCGCCGGCGGCCCGCTCCGACGCGCGGCGGGTGTGGTCGCTGTTGAAGATCCAGGTGGCCGCCGCCCCGAGCTCCACCCGGGCGGGCAGCCCCGTCATCCGCTCGGCGAGCCGCGCGAGGCGGGGCCGCGAGCGGAACGGCTCGAGCCACGCGTCCATTCGCGGCCCCCACACCATCCACTCGTCCCCGACCACGCCCACCGCGGGGATGCCCGCCCGCCGCACCCGCTCGACCAGCGCCAGCGACATCCCCCCCATCGCCCACCAGTTCACGACGTCCGGCCGGTGCTCCTCCAAGTGCCGCTCGAGCACGGCGGCGTTGTGCCGCTCGATCGCCACCCGCTCGCGCCACCCCCGCCGCGGGAAGGCGTGCTCGTGCCAGTACCAGCGCAGCTCGCGGTGGACCCCCGGCTCCGGCTGGGCGCGCGCGGGCGTGCGGTAGTCGGTCGTGAGCACGCGGACGTCGTGCCCGCGCTCGCGCATCCGCTCCACGGCCGCGGCCCATGTCAGCTCGTAGCCGCCGCGCAGGTCGTGGGGCGGGTACATGCTCCCGACGCTCAGGATGCGCAGGCTCACGACGGCGCACCTTAAGGTCCCCGGCCGTGGACACCGAGCGACCCGCCGTAGACGTGGTCGTCCCGTTCCGGGGGACCACCTCCGCGCTGGCCGAGCTCGTCGCCGGGATGAGCCTGCTGCGGCTCGGCGAGGGCGACACGCTGACGATCGTCGACAACGGCCCGGGGCGGAACCGTTACAGGAACGTTAAAAAGGGGTCAGACCCCATTTCCGCGGTGGCGGGCGTGCGCGTGATCGAGGCCCGCGAGCGCGCCTCGTCGTACTACGCGCGCAACCGCGGCGCCGCGGCCGGCGAGGCCGGGTGGCTGCTGTTCCTCGACGCGGACGTGGAGCCGCCGCCGGACCTGCTCGACCGCTACTTCGGGCGGCCGATCGGTGAGCGCGTGGCCGTGCTGGCCGGCGGGGTGCGCGACGAGGAGGCGGGCGACGGCTCGGGGGCGGTCGCGCGCTGGGCCGCGCTCGGGGGCCTGATGGACCAGCGCCACACGCTCGAGGCCGGCCGCCGCTCGTACGCGCAGACCGCCAACTGCGCGGTCAGGCGCAGCGCCTTCGAGGAGGTCGGCGGCTTCCGCGAGGACATCCGCTCGGGCGGCGACGCCGACCTCTGCTTCCGCCTGGCCGACGCCGGCTGGTCGCTCGAGGCCAGTCCAGAGGCGTGCGTGATCCACCGCAGCCGCCGCAAGCTGCGCAAGCTGCTGCGCCAGCGCGCGCGCCACGGCTCGGGCGCGGCCTGGCTCGAGCGCCGCTACCCGGGCACGTTCCCCGCGCGCGGCAACTGGCCGGGGCTGGCCAAGTGGACGCTCACCAGCCTGGCCGGCGCCGCCCTGCACGCCGCCCGCGGCCGCCGCGACCAGGCGATCCGCGACGCCATCGACCCGCTCACGATCTGGGCCTTCGAGCTGGGCCGGCACATCCCGAACACGGTGCGATGACCCCGCGCGTCAGCATCGTGATCCGCACCAAGGACGAGGCCGAGCACCTGGGCGGCGTGCTCGACTCGCTCGAGCGCCAGACCGTCCGCGCCCCCGAGGCCGAGACGATCCTCGTGGACTCCGGCTCGACCGACGACACCGTGGCCATCGCCCGCCGCCACGGCGCGCGCATCATCGAGATCGCGCCCGAGGAGTTCACCTTCGGGCGCGCGCTGAACATCGGCTCGGAGGCGGCCGCCGCGCCGGTGATCGTCGCGCTGTCGGGCCACGCCTACCCGCCCGACGACGCCTGGCTCGAGCGGATGCTCGGCTGGTTCGAGGACGAGCGCGTGGCCTGCGCCACCGGCGCCGGGAACACCCCCGCCGGCGAGCCGCTCACCGAGCCCATCCTCCAGGACGAGGCGCTCGTCCGCCGCCACCCCTACTGGGGCTTCTCGAACGCAGCCGGCGGCTACCGCACCGACCTCTGGCGCGAGCGCCCGTTCCGCGAGGACATGCCCGGCACCGAGGACAAGGAGTGGGCCTGGCACTGGCTGACGCGCGGCCGCCTGGTGGCGATCGACCCCACGCTCGCCACCGACCACGACCACACCCGCGACCACCCGCTCGACACCTACCGCCGCGCGCGGCGCGAGTGGCGCGGCTTCCGCATGTACCTGGACGTGCCGCCGCTGACCGTCCGCGAGCTCCTCGACCGCCAGCGCACCAACGACGACTGGAAGCTGCGGATCCACCCGAGCGTGTGGGCGTCGCTGGCGGGCGAGTACGTCGAGCGGCGGCGCCGGTGAGCCGCGTCGCGATCCTGCTCGCGGTCGAGTCGTTCGAGCACTTCTTCGAGGGCCAGCTCGGGCTGAGCACCGACGCCTACGTGGAGGGCTACCGCCACGACTGGGCCTGGGACTGGTGCGCGGCGCTCTCGGCGCAGGGCGTCGAGCCCGTGCTGTACGTGCCGTCGGTGGAGCACGAGGGCCTGCGCCCCACGCCCGACGGCCACGCGGTGCGCTTCGTGCGCCTCGGCCGCGGCTACCGGCCCTGGGTGCGCTTCCCGGTGCTGAAGCGCTCGCCGCTCGGC
>JALZEZ010000458.1 GCA_030861775.1 Actinomycetota bacterium | reverse complement strand
GTCGAGCGCCAGCACGGTGAGGATCGCGCTGCCGCCGGTGCCGAGCAGGCGCCGGCGCGCCGGCAGGTCGAGCGCGAGGTCGAGCGAATGGCTGCCCGCCGCGAGCATCCGGCTCGACCGAGCCAGCGTGACGGGCAGCGGGCGGTCGTGGGTCGCGTCGCCGCTCGGCTCGCTGTCGAGGTCGAAGGTGCGCAGCGCCAGGTGGACGGCGCCCGGCCGGTCGAGCCCGACCCCCACGCGCATGCGCGAGCCGGACAGCGCACCCGGTGCGTCCACGGAGAGGCCGTCCACGTCGCCGGTCAGGTAGCCCAGGCCGTCGTCGCGCTCGCCCGCCGGCGGGCCGAAGGCCGACTTCTTGATCGCGCCGGGGTTCGCCGGCAGCCGGAACGGGCCCGTGACCTCGTAGGTCGCGCCGTCGGCGAGCGGCGTACCGGCCATGTGCGGGTAGGCGCGCTGGGAGCTGAAGTACATGCGCGTGCCGCTCGGGTCGAACACGACGCCCGCCATCTCGGAGCCCTGGTGCTCGGGCGCCACCGAGCCGTCGGGGAACCCCAGCCGGCAGAACGGCGCCACCACCCGGTCGGGGGTGATCAGGCAGATCTCCATGTTGCCGCCGTCCTCGCACACGTAGACGTCGCCGTACGGCGAGACGGTCACGTTGTCGACGGCGTTCAGCGCGGCGTCGGGAGCGAGCGAGCGGTCGTACAGGATGTCGAGCGTCTGCGACCTGGTGTCGTAGGCCCACACCCTGCGGTCGCCCTTGGTCGTGAAGTACACGATCCCGTCGTGGTGCCAGAGGCCCTCGCCGCCGTCGAACTTCGTGGCCTCGGGCACCTGCGAGCGCGTCGGCGCGGCCTGCGTGACCACGTTCGGGTCCGGCACCGCGCGCCAGGTGACGCTGTTGTCGGGAGCGACGACCGCCACCTCGAGCAGTCCGACGGCGAGGCTCGGATAGCTGGTGGGCGTGAAGCGGTAGAAGCAGCCGTCGTCCTGGTCCTCGGTCAGGTAGACGTGCTTGCGCCTGGGGTCGACCGCCGCCGCCTCGTGGGAGAAGTTGCCGAGCGCGGGGCGCGGCACGGGCGGCAGGATCCCGGCCGGGTCGGCCTCCCAGATCATCCCGGCCTCGTGCTCCTCGCCCGACAGCCAGGTCCCCCACGGCGTCGGCCCGCCGGCGCAGTTGAGGTTGCTCCCCTCCAGGACGCGGTAGGCCGACTCGATCGAGCCGTCGGGGCCGAAGCGGATCGCCGAGGCGCCGCCGCCGAGCGCCGCCGGGGTCTCCGAGTTCGAGACCAGGACGTGACCGCCGCCGGACGTGCGATAGGCGGCCCCGCCGTCGGGCGCGAAGTGCCACGGATACGCCGTGCCCTCCACCGGCATGCCGCCCCGGGCTATCTGGCGGCCGGTGAACCCCTGCGGGAGCATGAGCCCGACCTCGTTCGGCGGCTGGAGCGGCCCGTACGGGCCCGGCCCGGCGGTGGCGGGCGCGGCGAGCACGTCGCGGAGGAAGGCGGGCGAGAACAGCAGCGTCCCGGCCGCGGCCATGCCGCCGGCCAGGAACTCCCTGCGTCCGATCGCAGGACCGCGCACTGCCCCCCGGGTCCTTCCCACGCGCACATCCTGTCACGCGTGGCAAGCGGCCGGGTTCCGCCGGGCGTACGATTCCACCCGGCATCGAGGCGAGGGGATCCGAGCGGGTGGGGCGATGGGTCGTGGCGATCCTGGCCGGTGCGATCGCGCTGGCGTGGGCGGATCCGGCGCGCGCGGCGGCTCCGCTCGGGCTGACGGACTGCCGGGAGGCGCAGGGCGTGCACCAGTGCTCCGGGCTCGTGCGCACCTGGGACGGCGTGCCGCTCGACACGACGGTGACCCTCCCCTCCGCGGGCGCGGCCCGGCTCCCGCTCGTCGCCGAGATCCACGGCTTCGGCAACAGCAAGCACGAGTACCTGGACCCGGAGTCGAAGGCGTACACCGACAACGCCTACGGCTGGGCGCGGGCCGGCTACGCCGTGCTCACGTACACCGCCCGCGGGCTGTGGGGGTCGTGCGGCACGCCCGCGGCGCGCGCGGCCGAGCCGGACGCGTGCGCGCGCGGCTACATCCACCTCGCGGACGCGCGCTACGAGGTGCGCGACACGCAGGAGCTCGTGGGCCGCCTGGTGGACGAGGGCGTGGCCGATGCGGATCGCATCGGGGTGACCGGCGACTCCTACGGGGGCGGCCAGTCGTTCATGCTCGCGGCGCTGCGCGACCGGGTGATGCTGCCCGACGGGAAGCTCGTGCCGTGGCGCAGCCCCGCCGGCGTCCCGCTTCGCGTGGCGGCCGCGGCGCCGGTGATCCCGTGGACGGACCTCGTCTACGCCATCGCGCCGAACGGCGGCACGCTCACGTACGCCGTGGCGCCGCCGGGCGCGAGCGCCGAGCCGGTCGGCGTGCTCAAGTCGTCGTTCGCCAACGCGATCTTCCTCGCGGCCGAGTTCGCGATCGGGCCGGGGCAGCCGGTCGGCGAGCCGTTCGTGCCCGGCCGGCCGATGGGCTACCTCGCGCCGCCGGGGGTCGACCGCGAGGCCGACGTGGCGGGCTGGGTGGCGCGCGCGGACGCGGGCGAGCCGTACGACGACCAGGCCTCCAGGGAGATCGTCGAGCACCTCGAGCGCTACCGCTCGCCGTACGGCATCGACTCCTCCAGCCCGCCGCCGCCCCTGTTCGTAGCGAGCGGGTTCACCGACGACCTCTTCCCGGTGGACGAGGTGCTCCGGTTCGTGAACCGCACGCGGCGCGACCACCCGCGCACGCCGATCTCCCTGCTGCTCGGCGACTTCGGGCACCAGCGGGCGTCGAACAAGCCGCCGGAGCGTGAGCGGCTGGTCGAGGCCATTCACGGGTGGTTCGATCGCTTTCTCCGCGGGCGGGGGGAGGCGCCGCGCGAGGGCGTGGTGGCGCTGACGCAGACGTGCCCGCGCGAGGCGCCGTCGGCGGGGCCGTTCGCCGCCACACGCTTCGAGGGGCTGGCGCGCGGCGAGGTGCGCGACTCCTTCGGCTCGGCCCGGACGGTCG
>JALZEZ010000457.1 GCA_030861775.1 Actinomycetota bacterium | reverse complement strand
GGGCTGGACCACGTCATCCACCCGGCCGGCGCGGTGAAGACGCTGCGCGCGGCGCTGGCACGCGCCTTCGACGGCGCGGCCGCCCGAGCCGCCGCCTGAGGGCGCCCGGGCGCGCTAAGGTCGCCGCCGGGGGATCTGCGGGCGATGAGGAAGGCGATATACGCGTGCGGGGTGGCGCTGGCGCTCGCGCTCCTCCCCGCCACCGCGCAGGCGGCCCAGATCAGGGCAGGCGCCGCCGTCGTCGACGCGAGCTGGCACGTGGGCGCCTCGGCCGGCCAGCACGCCTCCGACGGGACCTTCGCCGCCCCCGAGGGCGCGGACGTGCACCAGCACACCGTCCGCCGCGCCCCGTCGTACGGCGTGCACGCCCGCCTCCAGGTCCGCGCGCTCGTGGTGCAGGGCGTGAACGGGCGCAAGATCGCGCTGGTCAAGAACGACCTCTACATCCCCCAGGACCTGCTCTGGCGCCGCACCGCGCAGCTGCTCGAGGCCAAGGACATCCAGATCGGGCGCGACAACCTGACGATGGCCGTGACCCACGACCACTCGTCGCCGTACTACACGACGCCGTCGTGGGGGGTCTGGGCCTTCCAGGACGTGTTCGACTTCCGCATGTTCGAGCACTACGCCAAGAAGATGGCCGACGCCGTCGAGCTGGCCAATCGCCGGCTCACGCCGGTGAAGGTCGGCGCGTCGGTCACGAGCTACTCGTTCATCCAGCGCAACGTCCCGGGGCCGGCGATCGCCGACGACGGGACGCCGGCCGGGTTCCCCAACAGCTACTCCGACCACGACCTGATCGTCGTGCGCTTCGACCGGATCGGCGGCGGCACCGTCGCCAACGTCGTCAACTACGCCGTCCACCCGGAGGACCTGAACGGCACGGACCTGATCAGCGCGGACTTCCTCGGCCCGCTCGAGCGCATGACCGACCGCGAGCTCGGCGGGGTCACGATCTACACGCAGGGGTCGGTCGGCGGCTCCGAGCCGGAGGAGAACCGCTGGCACTCGGTGCACGACCGCGCCTACTTCTACCGCCAGAACTACGCCCAGAGCGAGTTCAAGGCCGCGAACCTGGCCGGCGCGATCGCGGACACCTCCCGCGACATCGAGCGCGGCACGCCCGAGGACCCCGAGCACTTCGCCCCCTTCCGCGACGACTTCGGCGAGCGCGACGTGGAGATCGTGGACCGCTGGTTCCCGGGCCCGCTGTCGCACCCGTACCCCGGCGTGTCGTCGTGCCGCACCGACGCCGCCCTGCAGGGCGACCCGCGCGCCCCCGTTGTCGGCCTGCCCGACTGCAGGAGCCTGGGCGGCGAGGCGGGCTTCGACCCGCCGCTCCAGGGCGCCGGCATCACCACCGACGACATCCAGCAGTTCGGCATCCCGGTGCCCGAGAACTACTCGGCCCCCTCGTACACCGGGCTCGAGGAGAACGTGAGCATCCACCTCCAGGCGTTCAAGATCGGCGACATCCTGTTCACGGTCTGCTCGTGCGAGCAGTGGGCGGACCAGTCGAAGAACATCAAGACCCGGACCGACCGCACGCCGGGCAACCAGTGGAACGGGTTCGACTGGAGCGCCCAGTGCACGAAGAAGGACAACGGCAACTGGGACTGCCCGCACCCGGGCAACGCGGCCGCGCGCATCGAGACCTCGGACGCCGCCTACCAGAAGATGCGCGCGCAGGTGAGGAACGACGCGAGCGGCTGGGAGGACCCAGCCTACGCGCCGTTCGCGGAGAGCGAGCCGGCCGACCCCGCGCAGATCAAGGGCAACTACACCCACGACGACACGCCCGAGAAGATGGTCGAGGCCGGCCAGAGCGCGCAGCTCGGCTACCCGATCACGGTCCCGATCGGGATGGCCAACGACTACGCCGGCTACATCGTCACCTACCGCGAGTACCAGCGCGGCGACCACTACCGCAAGGCGCTGAACGCCTGGGGCCCGCACGCCAGCGACTACATGGCCACGCGGCTGGTGCGGATGGGTCGCTTCCTGCGCCGGGTCGGCCAGCCGGGGTCGATGGAGGACCCGTACCCGCCGAACCCGCCGAACAACGCCGTGGACGAGTGGCCCGGGAGCCTGGCCAAGACGCAGGCCGACCTCGGCCACAACGACCAGCGGGCGACCGTGATCGGCGAGTTCTCCGGGAATGGCATGGCCCAGTACGAGGCCTCGCTGCCGAACGACCTGCCGGCCTCGGCCGTCAGGCACCCCGACGACGCCGAGCGCTTCGGGCCGGCCTTCTTCACCTGGGTCGGGGGCTCGAACTTCACCGACAACCCGGTGGTCAGGGTGCAGCGGTTCGACGACGGGAAGTGGACCGACTACGCCGATCAGAGCGGCGAGCTGCCGCTGGTCACCCTGAAGTTCCCGCCCGCCGAGGACGTGCCGGCCTACCGCGTGCGCGGCTCGCGGTTCGAGTGGACCGCGCACTTCGAGGCGTTCGTGTCGTGGTTCGACCTGCGCGACCGCCCCCGGGCCACGCCGGCCGGGTCGTACCGGTTCGTGGTCGAGGGGCACCGCCAGGAGGGCGGCAGGCCCAAGCCGTACGAGCTCACCTCGCGCGAGTTCCAGGTCAAGGCCTGGCCGGGGATCGCGATCGAGGACTTCGGCGTGGACGGCTTCAGGGTCGGCCCGCGGCGCACGATCGGGAACATCCCGCGTTCCGGCGGGGGCACGCCGCTCCAGGCGGTGCTCGGCCCGATCGACTACCCCGACACCTACAACGCCCCGCAGAAGTCGCGCTACATCTCGCCCACGCGTCACTTCGTGCGCGACCCGGCGGCGCCGAACGACACGGGGAAGTTCGAGTGGTACTGCCACGCCCCGGGCGAGGCTCCGAACGGCTGCGCGTTCAGGCCGTGGCTCGACGTGGGCGACCTGGCCCGGGTGGTGTTCTCGATCGTCTCGCCGAGCGGGAAGGTGGAGCGCGTGGCGGGACGCCAGGAGGGCGGGCGCTGGGTGCCGGGCCGCGCGGTGCGCTCGAACGAGTCGGTCTACGTCGAGGCGGGCGACGCCTGCGACGCGTTCGGCAACTACAACGGGT
>JALZEZ010000033.1 GCA_030861775.1 Actinomycetota bacterium | reverse complement strand
GACCAGCACGTCGCGCGCGGCGAGATCCGCGGCGAGCCAGCCGCTGGCGGCCGCGGCGATCGCGACGCCGCCGTAGCCGGCCGCCTCGTTCAGCCCGAGCGCGAGTCCGCGGCGGCCCGGACCGACCAGGTCGATCTTCATGACGACGGTCATCGACCAGGTCAGCCCCTGGTTGATTCCGAGCAGCGCGTTGGCCGCGACGACCGCCTCCCAGCTCGGCGCCAGTGCGATCAGCAGCGGAACGGGAAGCGCCAGCGCCCAGCCGAGGATCAGGAGCCGCCGCCGCCCGGCGCGCGCGGCGAGGCCCCCAGCGGCCAGGTTGGTGCACGCCTTCGCCAGCCCGAAGGCGACGATGAACGACAGGACCGCGGCGCGCGAGCTGAGCCCGAAGTCCTCCTCGCCGATCAGCGGCAGCGTCGAGCGCTCGAGCCCGACCATCGCGCCGACGAACGCGGTGACCGCGACGAGCAGCGCGAACTGCGTTCGGTTCTCGCTCAGGCCGAGCCGGACCGGGCGCGACTCGGTCATCGGCGGGCTGCCTCTCGTGTCCTCGCCGCTAGCGCGTCCCGACGATGCCGCCGGCGCGATTCGCGGCGACGATCTCGGCCTGGTGCTCCGGCGCGGGCGGGACGTCGTCGAGCAGGGCGGCGACGAACTCGTCCTCCGACCCGTGCTGGAGCGACGCGTTGTGGCGCCGCTCGAAGCCGATCGTCGAAGCCGGGTGCGCGGAGAGGGCGCGGCCGCACACCGAGCCCGAGTAGTGCCCCGGGTAGAGCAGCAGGTGGTCCGGCAGCGTGAGCAGCCGCTCGTGCAGCGAGCGGTAGAGCGTGCGGGCCATCTCCTCGGCCGACCCCTCGCCGTGCGCGTGCAGGTCGGGCCGGCCGGCGTCGCCGACGAGCAGCGCGTCGCCGGTCAGCGCGAGCCACGGCTCGTCGCCGCGGACGCGGTCGGTCACGAGGTAGGTGTGGTGGGCGGGCGCATGACCCGGCGTGGCGACCGCCGTGACCTCGGTGTTGCCGAGCTCGACGACATCGCCGTCGGCCAGCGCGACGTGCTCGAACTCGACCCCGGCGTCCGCGGGCAGGTAGGCGGACGCGCCCGTCCGCTCGACGAGCTGCGGCAGGCCGGAGACGTGGTCGGCCTGCACATGCGTCTCGAAGACGGCGACGATCGGGATGCCCTGGGACTCGGCCAGGGCGATGTAGTCGTCCACCAGGTCGGCGTGGGGATCGACGACGGCGAACTTCGACTTCGACTTGCAGCCGAAGAGGTAGGAGGCGCAGGCCGTCTCGTCGTTCAGCAGTTGGCGAAAGAACACCGCGACCTCCGTGCAGTCGTCTCGAACATGACCCTTGACAAGTTATCAAGAGATCTATTGAATAGCAAGATACATGGGCTCCCGCGCTCAGAAGGACGCGCTGTTCGACTCGATCGCCGTCATGGGCAAGGCGTTCGCCAGCCCGCGCCGGCTCGAGCTCGTGGACCTGCTCGCCCAGGCGCCGCGCACGGTGGACGAGCTGGCCCGCGCGAGCGGGCAGTCGACCGCCAACGCCTCGCAGCACCTTCAGGCTCTCCACGCCGCCGGGCTCGTCACCCGCGCGCGCGAGGGGACGAGCGTCCGCTACGCGCTGGCCGGCGACGCGGTCCTCTCGCTGTGGCTCGCGCTCCGCGAGGTGTCGATGATGCGGCTGGCCGAGGTCGAGCGCGCGGCGCGCGAGTACCTCGGCGACGAGGTGGACGCGATCGGCCGCGACGAGCTCGTGGCTCGGATGCGCAGCGGTGAGGTCGTCCTGATCGATGTGCGACCGGCCGAGGAGTTCGAGGCCGGCCACATCGAGGGCGCGCGCTCGGTTCCGCTGGAGGAGCTCGAGGACCGGCTCGCCGAACTGCCGGCTGGCGGCGAGGTCGTCGCCTACTGCCGCGGGCCCCTGTGCGCGTTCGCACACGAGGCCGTCCGGCGGCTCCGCGCGGCGGGCCGCGAGGCGCGGCGTCTCGACGACGGGTGGCCCGAGTGGCGACTGGCGGACCAGCCGCGGCCACGCGCGGCGTGAGGAACCAAGGAGAAACGATGGGAACCTGGACGCACGAGAACCTCGGGACGCAGGGCTACCGCCTGTCACCCGCCGAGACGCGGCGGCTCCGCGTCGGGCTGCGCTTCCCCACGGCGCTCTGCCTCGCGCTGGTGGGCGCCGGGCTCGCGCTCCAGTCCGCGCCGCTGGTCGCGGCCCTCGTGCCGATCGGCGCCGTCGCCGGCTGGAGCTCACGCCACCCGTTCGACCACTTGTGGAACCGCGCGCTCAGGCATCTCACCGGCGCGCCCCCGCTGCCGCCCAACCCCACGCGCCGGCGCCATGCGTTCAAGCTCGCGACGGTCTGGCTGGGGGCGATCGCCGTCCTGTTCGCGGCCGGTCAGGCGACCTGGGCGCTCGTCCTCGGCGGAGTGCTCCTCTCGGTCTGCTCGCTCGTGACGGTGACCAACTTCTGCATCCCGTCCACCCTGCTCGCCTGGCTCGAAGCGCGTCGCCGAAGGGTGGCGACCGCCTGACCGGCACGGCTCCGGCCTACCGCCGGTCGGCGTGGAGGAATCGCAGCAGCTCGTCCGCGAGCGCCTGGGGCTGGTCCTCCGCGATGAACGTGTGGGAGTCGGGGATCTCGACGTACTCGGCGGAGAGGCAGTCGGCTAGGCGGCGCCCGTACGCCGTCGGGAAGAGCTTGTCCTCGGCGGCCCAGAGGACGATCGCGGGCTTCCCGAAGTCCGGCAGCTTCCCGGCCGCGGCCTCCGTGTAGCGCGAGCTGATCCCACGCAGGATCTTCACGACGTCGCGGCGCACGGCCGCGCTCTCCCTCGCGGGACGCGTGTAGGACTGCACGATCGCCGGCTCGATCGGCCGCTTGGCGACCCAGCCGAACGCCGCGGGGCTTCGCTGGAGCGGGCGGAGCCGCGCGAGCTGCGCCAGGACGAATGGCGCACCCGGGACGTAGCCGGCCACCAGCCGGAAGGCCTTGAATAGATGCGGGGGATAGATGTCGAACGCGTCGCAGGAGGTGAGCGCGAGCCGCCCGACGATCTCGGGCCGCGTCGTCACGAGCACCTGGCTGAGGGCACCCCCGGTGTCGTTCGCGACGAGCGTTCCCCCGCGGGCGCCCACCGCGTCGATGAACCCGCCGAGCAGCGCCGCCAGCGCCGGGGTGGACAGGTCGGCGCTAGGTCGCATCGCGGGCTCGTGCGATCCGAGCGGCAGGTCGGGGGTGATGCAGCGGTAGCCCGCCCCGGCGATCGCCGGAACGACGTTGCGCCACAGGTCGCCGTTCACGAGCAGGCCGTGCGCGAACACGACGGGCTCGCCGTCGCCGCGCTCCCGGTAGCGGATCGTCCCCCCGCCGTCCAGCTCGACCTCCCTCGGCCGTCCGAGCGAGCCCGAGATGGCCATCAGTCCGCGAACTCGCGGATCGCCTGCGCCAGCCGCTCCGGGCGGTCTTCGGGGATGAACGAGTAGGAGTCCTCGACCTCGACCAGGTCGGCGGAGAGAAGCCGCGCGAGCCGCCGCCCGTGGTCGAGCGGGAAGACCTTGTCGTCGCGCGCCCAGACGACGAGCCCGCGACCCGCCCACTGAGGCAGCTTGTCGGCCGCCTCGAGCGTGTGGCGCTTGTGGATGCCGCGCAGCACCTTCGCCAGGTCGTGCCGGGTGCCGGAGCTGGAGCGCGACGGCGCGACGAAGGACTCCGCGACCTCGGGCGGGAACCCGCCCTTCGTCAGCAGGCCGAAGCCGGCCGGGCTCCGCTGCAGCAGGCGCAGGCGCATGGCCTGGCCCAGGACCACGGCCGAGCCGGGGACGTACCCGCCGAGGATCCGCAGCGGCTTGAACATGGGCGGCAGGAAGTTCTCGAACGAGTCGCAGGACGTGAGCACCAGGCGGGCGACCGCCTCCGGCCGCCGGGTGACCAGGATCTGGCTCAGCGCGCCCGCGGTGTCGTTGGCGACGAGCGTCCCCTGCTTCGCGCCGACCGCCTCGACGAAGTCCGCCAGCAGGTCGGCCAGCCCGGGGGGCGTGAGGTCGGCGTCCCGCTTGACCGGCAGGCGGTGAGAGCCCAGCGGCAGGTCGGGCGTGACGCAGCGGTAGCCGTCCGCGAGCAGCGGCACGACCTTCCGCCACAGGTCGCCGTTCACGAGCAGCCCGTGGGCGAAGACCAGCGGCTGCCCCTCGCCGCGCTCCCGGTAGCGGACGGGTCCCTGCGGGAGCTCGACCTCGCTCTCGGCGCCCAGCTCGGCCGAGATCGCCATCAGACGCGCGCCCCGGCGAGCAGGAGCTCGAGGGCCTTGCCGTAGAGCTCGTCAGGGACTGCCGCGGGGTCGATCCGGCGCTCCAGCGCCATCCCGTTGGTCAACGCGTTCGCGATCACGGCCAGCTCGTCGGCCGGGAGCTTCAGGGGCACGTCGGCGGCGGCGATGAGGGCCGCGGTGGCCTCACGCAGTGCCCGCACGCGATGCACGAAGCGGCGACGGAAGCGCGGGCGGCGCACGGCGTACGCCCACAGCTCGATGAAGAGCAGGAACGCGCGCTCGCCGCGCCGCTGCTCGTCCAGCCACTGCGTGGCCGCGGCGGCGATCCGCTTCTCGGGCTCGGACTCGGGCTCGACCGCCGCGCGCAGATCGCGCACGTGTGCCGCGACCTGCCGCTCGAGGACGGCGAGGAACAGATCCTCCTTGCCGGCGAAGTTCGAGTAGATCGCCCCCGTCGAGTAACCCGCGCGTTCGGACACGTCCTCCAGGCGCGCGCCGTGAAAGCCGCGCTCCGCGAACGCGTGTGCCGCAGCGCGCACCAGCTCTTCGCGCGTCTGCGCCTTGCGCTCGGCTCGGGTCATTCGCATAATTGTCATTATATGGATAGTTGAGATTATTCCTGGTTCCGCATCTCCGGGGCGCCGCGCTCGCCCTCTGCCTGCTCGGCATCGCCGCCGCTCCTTCCTCGGCCGCGATCCCGGTTCACGCCCACCGGGGCGGTCCGTACGCGATGGGCGAGCCGCTCTATCCCGAGCAGACGATGCCGGCCTTCCGCAATGCGGCCAGACGCGGCTGGGTGCTGGAGCTCGACGCGAAGCTGACGGAGGACCGCGTCCCGCTCGCGATCCACGACGCGACGCTCGACCGCACGACGGTCTGCACGGGTGAGGTGCGCGACCGGACGGCCAGGCAGATCCTGCGGAAGTGCCCATCCGACGTCCTCGGGAGCCCGCCGAGCGGAGTGCCGGGCTTCGACGCCGGGCTGCCGTGGCGGTTCTCGGCCAAGCGGGTCAGGGTGCCCACCCTGGTCGAGGTGCTCCGGATGGCCCGCCGGCGCCGGGCGAGCGTCAACCTCGAGATGAAGAACATCCCGACGGACTCCGACTTCGACCCCTCCGACGCATATGCGCGCGCGGTCGTCGGAGCCGTCAGGGCGTCGAGGCTGCCGGCGCGGCTGCTGATGATCCAGAGCTTCTGGCCCCCGAATCTCGCGGTCGCGAAGCGTGAGCTACCGCGGGCGCAGACCGCGCTGTTGACGCTTCAGCCGATGAATCCGGGCGGGCCCGCGTTCGCGGCGGCGAACGACTACGACGCGCTGGCGCCGCAGTTCAGCGCGGCGGACTTCGCGCTGGTGGCGCAGGAGGCGCACGCGCTGAACCTCGACGTCATCCCGTGGACGCTCAACGACGCGCCGTCGGTGGCCGCCGCCGCTGGCGGCGGCGCGGACGCCGTCATCACCGACGACCCGCCGATGGCGGAGCGGGCGCTGCGGTAGCACCGGGCTTCGACCGGGGCGGCGCGCTGGATAGCGTCGCTTATTCGATAACGATTGTTATCGTATTCGCATGGCGCAGCGACAGCGGCTCCGCCGGCAACCGAGGGCGCAGACGCGGCAGGACCTGCTCGACGCGGCCGCGCGCGTCATCGCGCGGCGCGGCCTCCACGGCGCCTCGGTCGAGGCGGTCTCGGAGGAAGCGGGCTTCTCGACCGGAGCCGTGTACTCGAACTTCGCGAGCAAGGAGGCGATGTTCCTCGCGCTCTACGAGGAGCGGATCGAGAGGCGCCGCCGCGAGCTGAGGGAGGCCGTCGAACGCGCGGGCGGACGCGCGGCCGGCCTGGCCGCGGCCGCGGGGAACGCGAGCGCCTCGCTCGGCCGCGAGCGGGACTGGTTCCTCCTCTACTTCGAGTTCGCTCTGCACGCCGCTCGCAACCCCGCCTTCGCCCGGCGCTTCAAGGCGGTCCGCGAGGAGGGGCTCGCGGAGCTGGCGGAGGGCCTCACCGAGGGTCTCGAGCACGCGGGGATCGATCCGCCGATCGCGGCGCGCGATCTCGCCCGAGCGATCCGCGCCGTCAGCTACGGGCTGGCCCTCGAAGGTCTCGTGGACGACGGCGAGGAACCGGAGGCGCTCCTCGGACAGGTCCTCGAGCTCGTCTTCCGCGGCATGCGACCGGAGAAGCGCGCGTGACGCACGACGTCATCGTCGTGGGGTCCGGGTTCGCCGGCGGCGTCATGGCCGCTCGCCTCGCCGAGCGGGGCATGCGTGTGTTGATCCTCGAACGCGGCGTCTGGCGCGGTCCGGCGGAGAGGGACGACGCCCCGAGCCCGCGGCGCGACTTCCCGCGCGGCCTGGTCGGCGTGGCTCGCGACGTGCGGAGCGTGCGCGTGGCGCGCGCTCGCGGCAGCCGCGAGGTCATGCTGAATCCCCGCGGGCTGTTCGAGCTCCACCGACTCGGCGGGATCAACGCCCTCACGGTCAGCGGTGTCGGGGGCGGCTCGCTGGTCTACCTCCTCCTGGTGGCTCCCGAGGACGACTTCTTCGACGCCTACCCGGCCGAGATCACCGGTGCCGAGATGTCGCGCTACTTCGATCGCGTTCGCTCCGTGCTGCGTCCGGCGCCCCTCCCCGAGCTCCCCGAGAAGAACGTGGTCTTCGAGCGGATCGCTCGAGACGGCGGACTCGGGGAGGTTCGCCGTGCCGACCTCGGCGTCGTCTTCGGGGAAGGACCCGACCGGCCGGAGACGGTCCAGAACGCGGTCGGCGTCGAGCAGCAGACCTGCACGTACCTCGGCGAGTGCGTCCTCGGCTGTCCGCGACGGGCGAAGACGACGATCGACCTCACCTACCTGCCCCTCGCCCTGCGACACGGGGCGGAGCTCAGGGTGCTCGCCGAGGTGACCTCGGTCGCACACGACGACGGGTGCTACCGCGTGGTCTACCGGGACCGCGAGGCGCGGCGCGAGCGTGCTGTCGACGCTCCGCGGCTGATCCTCGCGGCCGGCGCGCTCAACACGCTGCGGCTGCTCTTCCTCGCGCGTGACCGGCACCGAACCATGCCGGAGATCTCGCGCGCCCTCGGGCGCGGCTTCTCGGCGAACGGCGATGCGTTCGCGATGGCGTGGCGCACCCGTGATCTCAAACGCTCCGACCACGGGCCGAACGGCGGCGGATACCTCGTCCGCCGCGATCCGAGGGGCCGGCTCCGCCATGTGGTGCTCGAGGGCGGGGTGGCGCTCGGCGGGTCACGCGCCCCGCGGCGCCTTCGCGACAAGCTCGCCGCGTCCACGTTCCTCAACACGATCGGACGCGACGGCGCCGGCGCCGAGCTCGAGCTTCGCGGCGAGCAGCTGGCCGTCCGCCGTGGCAGCGAGCTCGATAGATCGTTCTTCGAGGAGATGCACGCGGAGCTGCGCCGGGTCGGCACGCGCTACGGCGCCGCCAGGGTGCTGACGGGCGACGGCGCCGTCATGACCGCGCACCCCATGGGCGGAGCCGCGATCGGCAACTCCCGGGACGATGGCGTGGTCGACCACCGCGGCGAGGTCTTCGGGTACCCCGGGCTCCACGTCGCGGACGGAGCTGCATATCCGGCGCCCCCGGGCGTGCCCCCCTCGCTGACGATCGCGGCGCTCGCCGAGCGCCAGGCCGAGCTCCTGGTCGCCGAGGCGGGTTCCGAGAAACCGTGACGGGCCGGTTGCGCAGGGTAGTGCTGGCCGTGCACGTGATCGCCGCGGTGGGTTGGATCGGCGCCGCCTGCGCGTACCTGTCCCTGACCGTCGCCGCCGCCACGAGCGCGAGCGACGACACGGTGCGCGCCGCCTTCATCGCGATGGAGCTGGTCTACTTCGCCCTGATTCCCCTGGCCGCCACCGCGCTCGTGTCGGGGATCGCCCAGGCGCTCGGGACCAACTGGGGGCTGCTGCGCCATTACTGGGTCGTGGCCAAGCTGGTGCTGACGCTCGTCGCCTTCGGGGTGATGGTGAACCACCGCGGCGAGGTGAGCTCGCACGCTGACCACGTGAGGCACGCGCCGGGCGCCGATCTGCCGGGCGGCGCGGCGACGCACGGCGTCAACCACGCCGGCGTCGGCGTGCTGATCCTGCTGGTGGCCGCGACGCTCGGCCTGTACAAGCCGCGCGGGCTGACGCGCTACGGGCGACGGAAGCTGCGCGCCGAGCGCGAGGCGCCGTCTCCGGCGCTGGAGGGCTGAGCGAGGCTCGGCCGACCCGAGAAGCGCCGGAGTCCGGAGCATCAGGAGGCTACGCCCGGCCCTCCCGCACGATCACCTCGACGGCCACCGCATTGCCGCGCGCGACCTCGTCGAACCAGCGCACCCCGTCCTGGACGACCGTGAGCTCCAGCCGGTAACGCCCCGCCTCACCCGGCGGGACCAGCAGCACCGGCACGTCGACGGACTCGCCCGGCGGAACCACGCGCGGGAGCCTGCTCGGCTCGCCGAGCGCGACGACCTCGCGGTCGGACACGCGCCGCCATCGGTACGAGACGTGGACCGGATTCGGGGGCGCGGAGACGAGGAAGCACCTACCGCGGTTCGTCAGACGGCACGTCGGGAGCAGCGTGTCCTCGAGACCGATCTCCGCCGGAAGCTCGCATTCCAGACGCACCCGGCAGTCGTCCTCAGGCAACGGCTCTGCGACCGCCCAGAGCCTGACGGGATCGACCCCGGCGCGCTCGAACAGCGCGAGCTGGTCCTGCTCGCGAACGCGGTCGGGATTGGTGCGGAAGCCGCGCCGCAACCCGGTGGCCAGGCCGGTGTCCACGATCGCGAGGTCGTAGAGCTCGCACGCGAACACCGGTATCCGGTCCACCAGCCGCCAGTCGGCGCGGGACACGACGGCGACGCTCGAATGCGCAGCGTCGCGTTCCCCCGCACGAGTGCGCGGGCTCTCGCCCACCAGGACGTGGTCGTCCGTGACCGCGAGCCCGCGGGTGAAGCCCCTGAGTGAGACGCGGTCGCATATCACGCCCGACGCGCCGTCGGCTCGAACCACGTCTCCGGGCAGCGAGTCGCATACGACCCAGGACTCGTCGACGAAGCGCGGATGGTGCGGGCGTTGCAGGCCGCGGACGACGTCCTCTCCGGTCTCGAGGTCGAACACGACTCCGCGCGCCTCGTCGATCCTGGCCTTCCACTCGCGGTGACGGCTGAAGCGGCCGAACGCCGATGCGTAGATCCGGCCGTCCACGCGGGTGAGGCTGTTGACGTGCCACGCGTCGCCGGCGCCGGGAAGCCGCTGAACGCTCAAGTGGGTCCCGTCCGGGGCCACCCGGTGCACGGAGTTCGTCAAGGTCGAGACCACCAGGTACTCGCGCCTCGCGGGGTCCCAGAGCACGTCGTGCGGATCCCGCACGTCGTCGACGCGCAGGTACTGACGCACGCCTTCCGGGTCGTACACGAGCAACTCCGTGAAGCTTCCGGCATCGGTCGTGCGAAGCGCACGTACCAGCCGGCCGTCGAATGTGTGGAGCGCGGTCGTGCTGAGGCTGTCCACGCGCTCGAAGCGATCACCGACCAGCTCGAAGAGACCGCCCGCCTCGCCCGGCTCGCCGAACCCGGCGGTCATCCCCGACGCGAACAGCGTCCGTCCCGGTGGCACGTATCCGCCCGCCACAGGCCGCAAAGTACCGGCTGGTCCCTGTTGAACGCCTCCGCGCCGGGTAGAAGCCCGGCATGGACGTCGACCTCGTCGTCAACTGCTTCGAGCGCACCTACCGGGATGTCCTCGCCCCCGGTTTCCTCGACCGGGTCGTGGCCCAGAACCGCTTTCGCTTCGCGCGCCGCGTCGTCCTCGTCAACAACGTCGAAGACCCCACCGCGGCGGGCCGGCTGGCGCGGGCCCGCCTCGCCGCCGGCGAGATCGACGCGGTGCATCGCGTGGCGGATCGGCTGCCGGCGGCGCTGCGGCGCACGGGACTGCGCGAGCACGACCTCGGCGCCGGCCGGCTCCACTCGATCCCGTCGCTCGTCGCCGTGACGCTCGAAGGCGCCCCGTGGGTGGTCCATTGGGATGCCGAGATCGGGCTCACGCGAGAGGGCAACTGGATCGCTCCAGGGCTCGAGGCGATTGCGTACGACGACCGAGTGATCGCCGCCGCTCCGCACTGGGACTCACCGAAGCTGGAGCCGGAGGTCGTCGAGGCCGGCGATCGCTTCGACCTGTGTCTCGGCTTCAGCGACCACGTGTACCTCGCCAGGCGCTCGGAGCTTGCACGGCCCATCTACTCCACGCGCTGCGTGGTGCGGCGCCGCTATCCGCTCTGCCACCGGGGCTACACCTTCGAGTCGCGGCTCGACGCCTACATGCGGCATCACGGGCGCCTCCGGGCGATCGATCGCGTCGTCTCCTACCGTCACGACGACGCGGCGGCCGGCGCCTCGTACCCGGCGTTCTCTCCTCTCGACCGCGTCCGGGTCACGACCAACCGCGCCCTCATCGGAGCGATTCGCACGTCGCCGCTGCGGCCGGCGTGCTGCCGCACGCTCGAGCGCGAGGATCCGGTCAGCCTCGCCGAGACGCACGCATGAACGCCCGAGACGGCCGCGCCGACCTCCACTGCTGACGAGCGGCAGGGCGCACGTGATCGCCTCCGACGCGCACTCGCGCCGCCCCTGGCGGCTGCTTCAGACCGGGCTCTCGAGCGCCGGAGCGTCCGACCTCCGGCCGAGGCGGCGGCGGCGGCGCGCGCGGTCCGGCTCGGCGAGCCGCTCCGCGAACTGGCGATAGGCGGCGCGAGTCGCCGCAGCGGTTCGCTCCCAGGTGAACTCGCGTGCCCGGCGAATGCCCGCGGCGGCGAGGCCGCTGCGGAGCCGGCCGTCGCACACCACGTTCGAGATGGCGGCGGCCAGTGTCCCCGGCTCGCAGTCGTCGAGGAGCAGAGCGGCGTCGCCAGCTACCTCGCCCATGGCGCCACGGGAGGACGTGATCACCGGGCAGCCGCACGCCATGGCCTCGACCGAGGGCAGGCCAAAGCCCTCGTACAGCGATGGCGTGACGAAGCACTCCGCGCCGCTGTACGCCGCCGCCAGGTCCTCGTCCGGCAGCCATTCGGTGAGGACCACGTGCCCGCCGAGGCCCAGTTCCCGGATGCGCGCGACCGTGTCCGCGCGGTAGCGCTGGCCGCCCGCCCTTCCGACCTTCACGAGGCGCAGGTCGTCCGTCCCGGGACGTCGCGCCAGTGTGGCCATTGCTTCGAGCAGGGCCGGCAGGTTCTTGCGCGGCTGCTCGGAGCCCACGAAGAGGACGTAGCGAAATCCGAACGGCCGCCGGTTCGATGGCTGGAAGGTCGAGTGGTCGATGCCGTTGGGTGCGAGGGCGACGCGCTCCTCGGGCAGGCCGACATGCTCGATCAGCTCCCGCCTGGTCGTCTCGGACACGGCGATCACTCCCGCGGCAGCGCGAATGCCCGACCAATCCGCTGCGAGCAGCAGCCGATCGCGGGCGTTCGGGCGGCTGATCAGCGGATGACTGCGATGGCGATCGAGACAGCGGATGAGGTCGTGCACGGTGACGACATACGGCCGGTTCGCCAGCTTCGCGTACCGCGCCAAGTGATGGTTCGGCACGTGCACGGGCGTCTCGAGGCGGCGCAGGCGACGAACGAACGCGAGATCGGCGTACGCGAGCCGCACTGCGGTCGGAGACAGGAGCGAGACGCCGAACCGGCGCGCGGATCGCTGGTAAATGTCCGACGTCAGAACGGGGACGTCGAGCCGGGCCGCCAGGCGTTGCGAATACAGGTCCATCGATCCGCGCCCCCGGGTGGTCACGAGTGTGATCGCCGGTTGCTCGAGAGCCTCTCTTGCGTCCATTATTGCGCTGGCTACCCAGGCTCAAAAAGGGCAAACTGGCGCAATCGCTCAGTCCCCGTCAGCCCTGACGAGGACGCAGTCGACCTCAATCAGCCGGAGCATCGAGTCCCGGATCACGGGGAAGATCCCAGTCGGCTCGAAGCCTCGCCCGCGCAGATACTCGAGCGTGTCGAGGCAGTGCGGAACGCCGTCGTACAGATGCCTGAACGACCCCTCCACCTGGAGGCCGCACACGCGGTCGAGCTTCGCCCCGGCGCCCCGGACCACGTCCAGGTCGAACCCCTGCGTATCGACCTTGAGGAAGACGCGTTCGGCGCGGATCCCGGTCAGGCAGGTCTCCCAGCAGGAGTCGAGACGCCGGACCTCGACGTGCTCCTCGCGGACGACCGGGCTCTCGTCGGGGGTTCGCCTCAGGCTGTATTCGCTCGGCGGGCGGAACGAGGAGAAGAGGCTCGACGTCGCCACCTTCATCGGCCGCGCCCCGTCGGCATCACCGAGGGCGATCCGGAGCGCGCGCCACCGACCATCCTGGCCGGCGCGCTCCGCGAGCAGCTCGAATGGTTCCGCGCAGGGCTCGAAGCTGACGATCCAGCCGTGGTAGCCGGCGCGCCGCACTATCTCCCCGAACTGACCGACGTTCGCGCCGACGTCCAGGACGCAGTCGGGCTCGAGGTGGGTCAGGAGATCGGCGAGATGGTCGTCGAGCGATTCCGCGCCCACTGGCGCTCCCCCTCCGATCAGGCGCGGTCACGGACGCCCTCGACGCCCTCCGCGCTCGCGCAGTGCGCGCAGCAGTAGATCGTCCCGCCGGCCTCGACGCCGTGGCCGATGATCTTGCAGCCGCAGTGCGCGCACTGCGGCGCGAGCGCGTGAATGGCGCACTCGAAGGAGTCGAACACGTGCGACTCGCCGTCGCGCGTGATCTCGATGCACTTGTCGTACTCGTTCCCGCACACCTCGCACTGCGCCATCGCGTGCCTCCCGTCGCCGGTTCTCTGCACGGACTACCCACTGAACCTCTGCAGTACGCGGTGACTTTTTTGGCCGCCGTCGGACCGGGTACTCACCCCCCACAGGCAACCGGACCGGGAGGAGCGACAATGGCTTCAGCAACCCGTTTCCTACGTGGCATCGCGAGCACCGTCGCCGGCAAGGTGGAGGCCTTCCGCAAGGGCTCGAACGACCCGAAGCCCGGCATGGACGACGTGACGCTCGCGCGCAAGGTCGAGACCGAGCTGTTCCGTGACGAGGACGCCCCGAAGGGGAAGGTCGACGTGAGCGCGGTCGACGGCGTGGTCGAGCTGCGCGGCGAGGTCAAGCGACCGGACGACGTGAAGGGACTCGAGGCACGCGCTCGCGCGATCCCGGAGGTGCGCGACGTGCGCAACCTCCTGCACCTGCCGAAGACCCCGTCGCCGACGCGGGCCGACTCGCCGCCCTCGCACCAGAAGCGCGGACAGACGAGGCGCGCGGGCCGCTTCTCCGCGACGGAGACGGCCGAACGCGAGGTGGACGGCGCCGAGCCCAGCCCGAAGGAGAGGGCGGCGACAGGCGAGGGCCGCGGGCCGGCCCCGCTTGGCGGCGACCAGTAGCGGCTGGCCCTCCTCGATGCAGACGCAGCCCGTCGGGCCGCCGCGGGGAGGTGCGGCGGACCCGAGGGCCATCTCCGGCGCGACCGCCGGGCTGGGAGCTACCCGGTGGCGGACGCGGTCGGATCGAGCTGCGACGAAGGAACCTCGCGATCACCGAAGAGCGATCGCGGCGCTGCGGTAGGTGTGTCCGTCAGCGGCACCGGCACCCGCGCGCGGGCGACGCAGCGCGGGCAGATCTCGGGCGCGATGGACGCCTCGCGGATGGCGAGCGAGAGGGCGCAGCGGGGGCAGTGAAGTCGGAGCATGAGCGTGACGTGATTGCTCAGGTCCGACTGCGCCACGGGTGCGGTGCCGTCCCTTGATTCAAGCTGCCTTGAAGGCCTGGCCGACCTTCTAGCTGCCGAGGAGATACCCCATTCGGGCCGTCCTACACCGGTCGACCGCCGTCGGGCTCCGGCTCCAGGTAGAACACCTCTACCGAGACGTCCTGGGACGTGTCGATCCCACTGACGAAGGCCCGGACCCTGCGGCCGGTGATCTCCTCGATCGTCCCGCGGAACTCTTTCTCGCTCGCGTGCTGGAAGAACATCCGCACGTCGCGTAGGCGCTGGTGCTCGCCAAGCTTGACCAGCGAGCGCTCGGCGGGCGTCAACGACTTCTCCAGTGTGACGATCAGGGTGTCCGCGCCCGCGAAGTTCGTACGGGCCTTCGTCGGACCGCGGCCGAACAGCTCCTTGTAGAGCCTGACCATCGCATTCGAGACAGCCATCTGCACCGACTCTCCCCCGCCGACGTCTGCCTGTTCTGGGTGCGTCATGAAGTTCCCTTGCGTCGCTCCTCTAGGCCGGTCGCCGCGGGTGGCAGAGGAACGTCGAGAACCAAACGGGCGAGGTGCTGCGGCCAAGCATAGGCCGGGTTTCGACGAGCGACGATCAGGCGGCGGTTGGGAGGTCCTCGCCGGCCGCGCTACGGAGTCTGTCCAGCGCCTGCCTCAGCAGACGCGAGACCTGCATCTGCGACACGCCGATACGGGCCGCGATCTCCGACTGGGTCAGGTCGTCTACGAATCGGAGCTTCACCGCCGCACGCTGGTGTTCCGAGAGCTGCGCCCACGCCGGGCGGACCGAGACGCCGTACTCGACCAGGGCGTAGCCGGGCTCGTTCACGGATGCGAGCACGGGCTGCGATTCCTCGTCGCCGCCGGGCGCCCCGTCGAGCGAGCCGGTCTCGTAGGCGGCGCCTGCCTCGGTCGCCTCGAGCACCGCCTCGACGCTCATTCCGAGGTGATCGGCCAGCTCCCGCGGGGTCGGCGCCCGCCCCAGGCTTCCACCGAGCTCGTCGCGCGCGGCGGCCACCCTCATGTAGTCCTCCTGGAGCCCGCGCGGCACGCGGACGGCCCAGCCGTGATCGCGGAGGTGGCGGCGCAGCTCGCCGAGGATCGTCGGCACCGCGAAGCTGACGAATGGCGTTCCTCGCTCGGGGTCGAAGCGCCGCGCGGCCAGGACCAGGCCGAGTGCCGCAACCTGCACGAGGTCGTCCTGGGGCTCGCTCGTGTTGCGGTAGCGCCCGGCGAGGTTGCGCGCGAGCGGAAGGTACTTGCGCACGAGCTCGTCCTGCTCGCGTGTGGCCGGCTCGATCATGTACCGGGCGGCGCCAGTGGGCGATGCGGATCGTCGTGCCCGCTGAAGCGCGGATCGAAGAGTGTGTGCCGTCGCAGCGCGTCGCTCTTGAAGAGCGGAATCGCGAGCCCGGTTCGCCGGCTGCAACGCGGGCAATCCTGCATGTCGACCGCGTCGGCGCGCAGCCGGACCGCGAGCTGGCATCGAGGGCAATTCAGGTAGGGCATCGGCGATCGGACCTCCGTACGTCAGGTCCGCAGCGGCTCGGTCTCCCGGGCGCCGTCCCTGCCGGATGCGCAGCCCAGCCGACCGCGATCGCGTCCAGCCGGACGACCTGGAGGTTAGTCACCCAACCGCGGCTCCTCAACCCCCCAACGGCGCGACGGACGACACCCGTCTGGCCGTGTCGCCGCCGCCACGGAGCGGTGCTGGTCGCCCTCGGGCTACGCCTCGCGGCGGAGCCGCGCCCGCGCCGAGCCGGCCACCGAGACGATCCAGGCGCGCACCAGCACGCGCCCGGCGCCGGCCCC
>JALZEZ010000456.1 GCA_030861775.1 Actinomycetota bacterium | reverse complement strand
ACCCGAGCCCGATCCCGAGCCGGAGCCGGAGCCCGAGCCCGAGCCCGAGCCCGATCCGGAGCCGACGCCCGATCCGGAGCCGACGCCTGACCCGGAGCCGACGCCTGACCCGGAGCCGACGCCCGATCCGGAACCGACGCCCGACCCGGAGCCGACGCCTGATCCTTGGCCGATCCCCGAGCCGACACCGGTCCCCGACCCTGAGCCGACGCCGATCCCCGAGCCGACGCCGGTCCCCGATCCGGAGCCGCTTCCCGCTCCGCCCCCGCTCGAGGTGCTTCCGGCACGCGAGGCGGCGGGGGGCCCGGAGGGGGCGCCGATCACGCCCCCGGCCCCGGATGGAGAGCCCGCGCCCCGCGACCGTGACACAGGCGCGCGCCCCGACCGGTTCGACGCGAACCGATGCAGCGACGACCGCGCCCCGCGGTCGAGCTTCCGGCCGAACCGGCACCCGGTCCGCGTGAGCCGCACCACGCTCCGGTTCGCCGGCATCGCCTGGGAGCGCGGCTGCGGCGCGCTCGACCGGGTGACCGTCGCCATCGCCCGCCGCGAGGGCGGCGGCACCGGCCTCTGCCGCTACCTACAGCCCACGAACCGGCTCGGCCGAATAGTGAGCTGCCGCCGCCCCACCTACGTCAAGGCCCGCGGCACCACCCGCTGGACCTTCCACACGAGAGGCCGCTTCGCACCCGGCACCTGGACCGCCCGCATCCGCGCCGTGGACCGCGCCGGCAACGCCGAGAAGAAGCTCCGCAAGCCCCACCCGCGCAGTCGCAACTTCGTGACGTTCAAGATTCGCTGACCGGCACTAAATCCCTGCAAATCGGCGCTCCAGAGCCGAAAAGAGCCCGCAAAGTGCGGCGCTTTGCCCTATAGTGATCCGGGTGCAGCATGCTGGGGACGAGGTCGGAGACCTGGAGCACCGCCAAGAGCCCCGGCTCGTCAAGGCGCTGGAGATGGTCGCGCCGGGATCAGCGCTTCGCGAGGGGATCGACCACATCCTCCACGCCCGCACCGGCGCCCTGATCTGCATAGGGGACAACGACGAGCTGTCGTTCCTCTACTCCGGCGGGATCAAGATCGACATCGACTACACGCCGGCGCTGCTGTACCAGCTCGCGAAGATGGACGGCGCGATCATCCTGTCCGCGAACTCGACCCGGATCTGCTGGGCCAACGTCCAGCTCATGCCGGACCCCACCATCGCCTCCCTCGAAACGGGCACCCGCCACCGGACGGCGGAACGCGTCTCGAAGCAGACCGGCGCCCTGGTGGTCGCGATCTCCCAGCGCCGGGACGTCGTCTCCCTCTACATAGACGGCGGCAAGTACATCCTCGAGGAGATCCCCGTCGTGCTCGCCAAGGCCAACCAGGCCCTGGCCACGCTCGAGAAGTACCGCACCCGCCTGGAGCAGGTCTCGACCCGCCTAACCGCGCTCGAGTTCGAGGGCGGCTCCACCCTGCACGACGTCCTGACGGTCCTACAGCGCTCCGAGCTCGTCACCCGCATGGCGTTCGAGATCGAGCGCTACATCGTCGAGCTCGGCACCGAGGGCCGCCTGATCGAGATGCAGCTCGAGGAGACGATGATCGGCGCCGCCTCCGACAAGGCATCGCTGGTGCATGACTACCTCGTCGACCAGTCCGAGGAGCAGTTCGCCACCGTCGTGGACCAGCTCGCGCGCCTCCCGCACGAGGACCTGCTCGACTTCGGCCGCCTGGCCGAGCTCCTCGGCTACGACCGCAAGCTCAACACTCTCGACCATCCCGTCTCGCCGCGCGGCTACCGCATACTCGGCCGGATACCACGGCTGCCGAAGCTCGTGATCCAGGCCATAGTCAGCGAGTTCGAGGGACTGGACGAGATCCTCGCCGCCACCGACGCCGAGCTGGAAGCCGTCGACGGTGTGGGCGACATGCGAGCGAAGGACATCCGCGAGGGCCTTCGCCGCCTGCAGGAGATCAACCTCGTGGACCGCTACCTGCAAACGTGACACTCGAACGAGGGGAGGGCCCCATTAGCGAGCCGGATTGGGAGCAGAACGTCGAGGACCTCGACATCACGCGTGAGACGCCCCACATCGACTACAAGATCGGTGACCAGGTCGTCTACCCGCATCACGGCGCCGGCAAGGTGCTGAAGAAGGAGCAGAAGGAGGTCCTCGGCGAGAAGCGTGAGTACCTGACGATCAAGATCCTGCACAACGACATGACCGTCATGGTGCCGTGTGAGAACGCCGGCAAGGCGGGGTTGCGCCGCGTCATCGGGGACGAGGACGTCCGCAAGGTCCTCGCGGTCCTGCGCGACGACGTGAGCCAGATGCCGAAGAACTGGAATCGGCGGTTCAAGCACAATCGGGACAAGATCAAGACGGGGGACGTCTTCGAGCTCGCCGAGGTGGTCAGGAACCTCGCGATCCGCGAGTCCGACAAGGGGCTCTCGACGGGCGAGAAGCAGATGTACACCCGGGCGAAGAAGATCCTCGCCTCCGAGCTGATGTATGCGCTCGACATGGAGGAGGGCGAGGCCGAGGAGCACCTCGAGAGCCTCATCGCCGACGCTCACGCCGAGCGCAACGGCGCTGCGGCCGCGGCCGGGTAGCGCAGCACGGAAGAGTTGACGGTCGTCGGCATCGTTCCCGCCGCCGGCCGAGGCGAGCGCCTTGGGGGCCAGGTCCCCAAGGCGTTCGTCGTCTGTGCCGGCCGCCCGCTGCTCGACTGGAGCCTCGAGGTGCTCGAGCGGGTGTGCGACCGCGTGGTCGTAGCCGTCCCGCCCGGGCACGAGGACGGGGCTGACCGGGTGGCCGGGGGGCCGTCGCGCTCGGAGTCCGTTCGCAACGCGCTGGCCTCCGCGCCCGAGGCGGAGATAGCGGTGGTGCACGACGCCGCCCGCCCGTTCCTCACCCCGGAGCTGGTGCGGAGCTGCGTGGAGGCCGTGCGCGCGGGGAGCGACGGCGCGATCGCCGCCGCCCGCGTGACCGACACGATCAAGGAGGCCGGCGACGACCTGCGCGTGACCCGCACGCTCGACCGCTCGCGCCTGTGGGCGATCCAGACC
>JALZEZ010000186.1 GCA_030861775.1 Actinomycetota bacterium | reverse complement strand
TGCTCGCCGAGCGCCGGGCCCGGGCGCTTGCGGGACAGACGGCCGCGCTGCGCGCGCACGACCCCGAGCGCACGCTCGAGCGTGGGTACGCCCTGGCGCTCGATCCCGCGGGCGAGCCCCTGTCCGGCGCCTCCGCGGTTCGCGCCGCGGGCGACTTCGAACTTCGGATGGCGGACGGGACCGTGCCCGCTCGCGTCCAGGACCAGGAGGAAACGGCATGACCACCGAGACCGTCACCGACCAGGCCGCCACGGCGACCAAGACCTACGAGTCCGCGGTCGAGCGGCTCGAGCAGATCATCGCCCGGCTCGACTCGAACCAGGCCGGGCTGCGCGAGACGCTCGAGCTGTGCGCCGAGGGGAAGGGCCTGATCGAGTTCGCCGCGGGCGAGCTGGAGGCCGTCGGGAAGGGGCTCGAGGAGCTCAAGCTCGACGAGCTGATCCGCCGGCTCGAGGCCGACGCGCCGGCCGCCTGACCGCCCCGCCGCCGCGGAGCGTTTTTCCGTCTACCCCGCGGCTTACCTTGGAGCCGTCACCGCACCTCTAACCCCAGGGAGACCCCAGCGCAAAATGCCACTCTGCTTCATCGAGCCACAGGAAGCGATCCGCGTGGTGGCGGAGTCGATCGGCCGCGAGGCGCGCCGGCAGCTGCTCGGCGAGGTGGTGCGCGCGTGGGTGGACGAGATCCCGGAGGACGAGCTCGAGGTCCACTACGCGAAGGCGGTCGAGGACCTGGACGACGACGACCTCTCGATGCTCGCCGCCTGGCACGCGTCGCTGGAGGTCGGGCACCCGGTCGCCAACAAGGAGTTCCTGCTCAAGGCCTTCGCCAGCCTCGGCGAGCACCGCCGCGAGGCCCTGAAGATCGCGGCGGGCTTCCGCGGCGACATCGCCTTCGAGTCCGGCGTCAGCGAGGAGCAGGCGCTGGACACCGTCCTGCCCTGGCTCTCGCCGGAGCGCGCGGAGGAGCTGGCCGCGGACGCCGTCGAGCTGTACTGCTGGGACCGCATGGGCTCCGACAACTGAGGCGCCTGCAAACCGTCGGATCTCTGCGTCCTCGGTCGCTCGCCTGCTAGCGCAGGCGTCGCTCCCTGCGTCCTTGAGCTCCTCGGTTTTCGTCGCCTCGGCCTCGATTGCCGCCGTCCTGATGGTCGGCTGCGGCGGCGACGATCGCGACTCGCTCGCCTACCCCACCGCCCCGCCCGACGCCCGGACCGCTCGCGTCGAGCGCGTCGTGGACGGCGACACGATCCGGCTCGCGGGCGTCGGCCCGGCGCGGCTGATCGGGATCGACACCCCGGAGACCCGCGGGGACCGGGTCGAGTGCTTCGGCCCCGAGGCCACGCGCTACGTGCGCGGCCTCCTGCCGGCGGGCGCTGGCGTGCGCTACACCGTCGGCGAGGACCCGCGCGACCGCTACGGCCGCCTGCTCGTCTACCTCTACATGCCGGACGGCGCCGCGCTGAACTACGTGCTGGTCACGGCCGGCTACGCCACCGCGCTCACGGTCCCCCCAAACGACCGCTGGGCGAGGGTCTTCGAGCGCGCCGAGCGCGGGGCGCGGCTGGCTAGGTCCGGGATGTGGTCGCGACCGGGCTGCGGCGGGTGACCCGCACGGCGAGCACCAGCATCAGCGGCAGCGACCAGGACAGGTAGACCACGTTCACGAGCGTCGCGTCCTTCAGCGGCGCGATCACGTGGGTCATGAACAGCAGCATCGCGATGGCGAGCCCGGACATCACCGGCACCCGCCTGCGCAGCGCCTCGTAGGCGATCAGCGCCACCAGGAAGGGGGCGTGGTGGTAGCTGTAGGTGAGCGGGTCGAAGACGCAGCGGACCAGGAAGATCAGGGCCACGAGCTGGAGGACCTCCTCCGGCGGCGCACCCCGGCGGCGCAGGAAGTAGGCGGCGGTGGCGAGCAGCGCCAGCAGCGCCACGAGCGGGTGGGTGAGGTGCCCGATCGACTCGTCGAGCGAGTACTGGGTGACGATCTCCACGCCGTTCTCGGTCGAGGTGCGGTCGGTCACGCCGTCGGCGAACGGGAACCACACGTTGCTGGCGGTGACGGTGTCCTTGAAGGTCGTGGCGATCCCGACCGACTCCTGCGCCAGCCAGAAGCGGTCCCAGTTCGCGAGCATCATCGGCACGGTCAGGAGCGCGACGGCCGCCGCGGACACGGCGACGATCCGCACCCGCCGGCCCGGGGCA
The DNA here is from genome assembly GCA_030861775.1 of Actinomycetota bacterium. Lineage (GTDB taxonomy): Bacteria > Actinomycetota > Thermoleophilia > Solirubrobacterales > Thermoleophilaceae > AC-37. Next base: position 4,641 of record JALZEZ010000186.1, on the reverse strand, counting down.
GCCAGCAGCACCGGCAGCCCGGCCATCAGCGCCCACTGCTTGGTCGCGACCGCGAACGCGAGCAGCAGCCCGGCCGCCACCGGCCGGTCGCGGCCGGCGGCGATCACCGCGCCCACCGCCAGCGCCGCGCCGAGCAGCTCCTCCGGGTGCCCGTACTCGAGCGCCGCGTAGGTGACCGGCGAGGCCACGATGGCGGCCGGCACGAGCACGGCCACGAGCGGCTCCCGCCCGCGGCGGTACATGGTGAAGCCCAGCCACAGGGCCAGCAGCGCCAGCGCCAGCACGCAGGCGAACGCCCCGAGGCGGTAGATGCCGAGCAGCTCGAGCCCGAGCGCCTCGCCCGCCGCCGCGAACGGCGCGCGCACGAGCAGCGAGAAGCTGCCCATCGGCGGCTGCTCGGCGAAGAACCCGTCCACGTCGCCGCGGCTGAGCGCCTCGAGCGCCGGCCCCGCGTCGTCGCACACGTACGGCGAGCACGGCGGCGCCATGTAGTCGACCCCCATCGGGGAGCCGTAGGCGATCAGGCCGCAGAGGACGAGCGCGACGGCGAGAGCCGCCACGCGCACGCGTGGGGCGATGGAGGGCATCGCGATCCGCATCGGCGCCGCCGCGCCGCGCCTTGAGGCGGGGGTGCTTGCACTTAGTCTCGCTATGCGAGACCAAATGCACACACCTTTGGATCGTGGGCCGGGCCGGGCCCGCTTTCCCTAGGTGCTGCCGTTCAGCAGCGCCTCGATCTCCGCCACCGCCTTCTCGGCGCTCACGAACAGCACCGGCCGCATCCCCAGCGTCCGCGCCGCCTCGCAGTTCACGTCCAGATCGTCCACGAACACGCACTCCTCGGCGCGCAGCCCGTCGCCCAGCCGCTCCAGCGTCAGCTCGTAGATCCGCGGGTCGGGCTTGCGCATCCCCACGAAGCCCGAGTCCACGATCACCTCGAAGATCTCGTCCACCGCCGGGATCTTGGCCCGCCAGTGCGGCTCCCACTCGCGCACGTTGTTCGTGAGCAGCGCCATGCGCAGCCCGCGGGCGCGCAGCGAGCGCATGTAGTCCACCATCGGCTCGTTCGCCTCCAGGTGGGCGAAGTAGCTGTCGCGGAAGGTGGCGAACGACGCGCCGGGCACCTCGGCCTCGAGCAGCGCGAAGAACTCGGCCTCGGTGATCCGCCCGCACTCCAGCTCGTACAGCGGGTGGGCGCCGTCGCGCTCCGCCACGCGCGCCATCGCCATCCCCACGGCCTGGAAGTTCACGCCGGTCTCGCGCTCGTAGGCGACGAACGACTGGAGCAGCGGGCTGGTCAGCACCCCGCCGAAGTCCGAGATGACCGCCCGGATCAAGCCGCCTCGCCGGGCTCGTCGCGCACGGTGATCTCGTAGGTGCCGGGGCCGTCGCGGCCGTCCATCCGCCACCCGACCAGGGTGGCGTCCACGCGCAGCCCCTCCAGCGCCAGCGACAGCCCCGCCCGCACCGAGCCCGACGCCCGCCGCGGGAAGTCCTCGCCGGGCAGCCACAGCTCGAGCCCGACCGAGCGCTGGCGCCCCTGCGCGTCGTAGACCGTCGAGACCCGCGCGTCCTCCACCGCGCACAGCTCGCCGCCCGCGAGCAGGTGCGCGGTCACCAGCTCGTGCCCGTGTCCAGGCGCCCCGTGCGGCCGCCGCGCGGCCACGAACAGCGCGTGCTCGTCGTCGAACACCGCGGAGATCAGCCGCACGGCGTCGAGCTCCGACCAGGCCGGCGCCTCGCGCGTCTCGCCGACCGTGCCGAGGCAGGCGACCTCGCGCCCCGCGACCCGCCCCGACACGCGCGCCAGCCGCACCGAGGACCCGCCGAGCTCCGCGGGCAGCGAATACGGCGAGAACGTGAGGTCCGCCTGCTCGCCGCAGGTCACCCGGTAGTCGTCGCCGTCGCCGCCGATGACCGGTAGCTCCTCGAGTGCGTGCCCCCGCGCGCCCTCGAACAGCACGCCCAGGCCGGAGCGCAGCATCCCGTGAACGTCCTGCGCCGGGTCGAAGAAGCCGAGCGAGACCGCCGGTTCGGTCACGAGTCGAGCCGGCGGGGGTCCGTGTCGACCTCGCTCGCGGTGCCCTCGACGTCGTACGCGCCGTTCTGGGACCGCGCGGCGGCGCGGCGGCTCTGGGCGGTGCGCACGGCCACGCCGCCCACCCGGCCCCAGAGCGTTCCGCGCTCGATCGCCCCCCGCACCATCCGCCTGAACCCCGCGCGCGTGGGCGGCAGCAGGAACAGCAGCCCCACGATGTCGGTGAGGAAGCCCGGCGTGATCAGGAACGCGCCGCCGAAGATGATCAGGACGCCGTCGATGATCTCGCTGTGCGGGATCCGGCCCGCCGCGGTGGCCTCGTTGAAGCGCCGCCAGACCTGGCGCCCCTGCGACTTGAGCAGCCACGAGCCGAGCACCGAGTCGGCCACGAGGATGAGCAGCGTGGGCACGATCCCGATCAGGTCGCCCACCTGGAGGATCACGTAGAGCTCCAGCAGGGGGACGACGATGAAGACGACTACCAGCAGTAGGAGGGGCACAGGCCGAGGCTACTAACATCGCCCCATGCCCTCGGTCGACGAAGTCAACGACGCGCTGACCAACGTCATCGACCCCGAGCTGGGCCTCGACTTCATGGAGCTGGGCCTGGTCTACGGCGTCGAGGTCGACGGCGGCGAGGTGCACATCACGTTCACGCTCACCTCGCCGGGCTGCCCGATCGGCCCGCAGGTGTCCGAGCAGATGAAGGAGTTCGTGGGGGAGCTCGACGGCGTCGAGGAAGTGCACCCGCACATGACCTTCAACCCGCCCTGGACGCCCGAGATGATGAGCGAGGACGCGAAGTTCGCGCTCGGCTACTAGGTCCTGCTCGGCGCCGGCTGGCCTGAGGGCGCCGGCTCGCCGGCCGCCTCGAGCAGCTCGCTGAGCGACTCGCGCACCGCGTCGCGGAACAGGTCGAGGTCCGGCATCGCGTCGTAGTCGCCGAGCAGCCCGAAGTCGACCATCCCGTTGTAGCTCATGATCGCCACCGCCATCGCGTGGTCCTCCGGCAGGAACGCCAGCGGCACGATCTCCTGGAGCTCGCGCCCCAGCAGGTAGAGCGGGAACTGCGGCCCCGGCACGTTGGTCACGATCAGGTTGAACAGCCGAGTGGAGAAGTTCAGCCGCGAGGCCTGGGCCAGGATCGTCGGCGGGGCGAAGTCCTGGAGCCCGGCGATGACCTCCGCGCCGAGCGCCTGCTTCGACTCCTTCAGCCCCTCCATCTCCTCGCGCACGATGCGCAGGCGCTCGACCGGGTCGTCCGCGTAGACCGGCAGCGGCCCGCGCATGGCGGCGATCCGGTTGCCGAGCTGCCCGTGCTCGTCCGCCGCTCGGATCGAGACAGGCACCAGCGCGCGCAGCTCGAGCCCCTCGGTGCGCACCCCGCGCGAGCGCAGCCAGCGCCGCAGCGCGCCCGAGACCACCGCCAGGACCACGTCGTTCACGGTGCCGCCCAGCGCGTCCTTGACTCGCTTCAGCTCGGCCAGCTCCACGCGCACGCGGTCGATCCGCCGGTGCGGCCCGATCGGGACGTTCAGCGGCATCGACGGCGCCGGGTTCAGGCCCGCCCAGGCCACCTCGCCGATCGCCTCGGCCGCGTCGCGCGCCTCGCGCAGCGTCCGGCCCGGGTCCTGCACCGCGCGCATCGCCCGCTGGGCGAAGCCGAACGGAGCCTTGACCACTCCCTTGACCCCCTCGGCCACCAGCTCGGCGTCGGACGGCAGCGGCTTCGGCGTCCACGGCTCGGGCTCGACCCGGCGCGGGACCGGCTCCACGTCGAAGAGCACGCTGGCCAGGTCCACCCCGGCCACGCCGTCGATCATCGAGTGGTGGGTCTTGGTGATCAGCGCGAAGCGGTTGTCCTTCAGGCCCTGGACGAGCCAGGTCTCCCACAGCGGCTTGGAGCGGTCGAGCCGCTGGGAGTAGATCCGGCCGGCCAGCTTGAGGAGCTGGTCGAACGTGCCCGGCTGCGGGAGCGCCGTGTGGCGGACGTGGTACTCGAGGTTGAAGCACGGGTCGTCGACCCACATCGGGCGGCCCATCTCGAAGCGCGGGAAGGCGAGCTTCTGGCGGTAGCGCGGCGTCAGGTGCATCCGCGACTCGATCCCGTCGAGGAAGTCCTCGTAGTCCGGCGGCGGGCCCTCGAACAGCAGCAGCGCGCCGACGTGCATGTGCGACGCGCGCTTCTCCTGGGCGAGGAACGACGCGTCGACGGAGGTGAGCCGGTCCTTGTGCTCTGGCATGGGGCGGGAGCGTATCCGGAAGGCGGGCGCGCCACAATGGGGTTCATGACCGCGCGCACCGCAGCGACAGCAGCGCTCCTCGCCGCCGCGCTCGCGCTCGGCGGCGCCATCGTGGCCGGAGCCGATCGAGACCTCCTCGTAGTCGGCCTGATCTTGGCGGCACTCGCACTCGGCGTGCTCTTCGTACTGCCGATCGGGGGCGCCGACATGCCCGTCGTGATCGCCTTCCTGAACGCGTTCTCGGGCCTCGCCGCCGCTTCCACGGGCTTCGTCCTCGAGAACACCGCGTTGATCATCGGCGGAACGCTCGTGGGCGCCTCGGGAACGCTCCTCACGATCCTGATGGGACGAGCCATGAAC
>JALZEZ010000185.1 GCA_030861775.1 Actinomycetota bacterium | reverse complement strand
GGCCGGGTGGGCGCCAGCGTGGAGTTCCAGTAGAGCGTGTCGGCGCCGCGCGCCTCGACGGCGTTCGCCGGCGAGGAGAGGTCGCTGCCGAAGAGGTAGCTCCCGGCGTGGGCCGAGCCGGGCACGGCCAACAGGGCGCCGGCCGCGAGTGCGACAGCCAGGGGACGGCGGTGTGCCACGAGCGCCATCGAGCGAGCCTCATCCGTCGAAACCCCGGCCGTGGCCGGAAGTCGCGCCCGCGCTAGAAGAACTTCAGCAGGACGAAGATGTTGATCACGAACAGGAGCGCGAAGAAGATCGTCCAGCGATCCAGGTTCCGCTCGACCAGCGAGCCGCCGCCGAACGGGCCGCTGCCGCCGCCCACGCCGAAGGCGCCGGAGAGGCCCGCGTCCTTGCCCGAGTGCAGGAGCACGAGCAGGATCACGACCACCGACAGGCCGACCTGGACGAGTAGGAGGATGTTCTCCACGGGGCGCAAGGTTAGCCGGAGCCGCGGCTCGGGTCAGCCGCGCTCGAGCTCGTCGAGCTCGCGGAGGATCGCGATCGCCTGCGCGCGCAGGTCGCGGTCCACCGCGCGCCAGTCCTCCTCGGAGAGCTTGCCCATCTCGCGGTCGAGCTCCGCGTCTCGGATCTCGCGGTACTTGGCCTCCTTCGCGGCCTCGAGCGCGTCGCGGCGCACGTCGTCCGGCTCGGCCTCCGCCCCACGCCGCAGCGGCCGGATCACGACCAGCGCGACGGCCACCGCGAGCACGACGAACGCCAGCGCGAAGTCCACGCGTCGAGTCTATGGGTGTGGCGCACCGGCGCTCGCGGGTGTGTTCCAATGGGGACATGCGCAAGCTCTCGGTAGCGCTGATCGCGACCTTCACCGTCGCGATCGCCCCGGCGGCCGAGGGCAAGACGAGGCAGCGCCAGACCAACTTCACCATCACGAGCGCGATCGGCTACGTGCGCGTGACCTTCCACGGCGACGAGGCGGCGGGCTGCCGCCAGCGCGGCGTCTGCGCCGTGAACGGGTCGATCAAGCGCTCGTACGAGCGCCCGACCTTCGGGAACCTCCTGTGGCTGCGTCGCGGCACGCGCACGCTGTTCCTGTACGCGTTCCTCGACGAGGGCCGCGGCACGATCGCGGCCGACGTCGGGACCGCCGGGAGCCCGGAGCGGTGCGTGGACCGCCTGCGGACGGGCTACGACCGCTTCCTGCTCCAGCCGCGCGGAGGGCGGCTGCGGTTCGTCTGGCGCGAGGTCGCCGAGGACGGAGCGTTCATCATCGGGGGCGACCACGAGGACGACGAGGTGCCGCCCGAGGACCTCTTCCCGAACCCCTTCGGAACCCGCTGCCCGGGCCCCGAGCTGCTCGACCTGAACGGCGCGCTGCCGACCGGCGACATCCCGTTCCGAGTCCTGCGCTCGCGCCGGTCGCAGATCCACCTCACCGGCTCGCGCCCGTTCGCGGCCGGCGGCTTCGCCGGGACCGTCGACTGGAAGCTCCGCTACGGGCTGCGGCTACAGCGGTCGCGCGTCCTCCGCTAGGCCCCGCCCTCCGTCCGCCGCAGCCGCAGGCACAAGCGCCGCGATCTAACCCGGTCCACCCTGCCCGCGACGGTCCGCACGCTCACGCGGTAGCACCCGGAGTAACGGACCCTGAACCGCGCCCGCGCCCGGCCGGCGCGGTCGAGCCTCGTCCTCCGGCGGGCGACTCGGTGGCCCTCCCGGCGGAGCGTCACACGAAGCTTGCGCCGGGGCGGGCCCGTGACGGTCGCGGTGAGATCCATGGCCCCGCGACTGGTCCTCCGCCCTCGCAGCCTCGCCCTCAAGGGCCGCCGATCCGCCACCCACGCGCGCGTCTGCTCCCCGACGATCGTCACGAGGTTGCCGAGCGCGATGCTGACGTCGACGACGTGGAGTCCCCAGGTGTCGTCGGGGGACGGGCTGAGCGTCCGCGCGCCGGCGACCGGCGAGATCATCAGCACGTTGGCCCCGTCGAACCCCTCGCAGCGGCCCGTGTAGTGGTCGAGGGGCTGGAGCCACGGCGTGTCCGCAGAGGGCGGCGGGCCGCCATACGTCTTCGCGAGCATCGTCGCCCACGCGCCGGGCGCGAACGGCTCGCTCGGCTGGAGCGACTCGAGCCCGCCCCCGGTGCGCGCCGCCGGGTTCGTGCAGAGCGGCTCCACCTCGGGTCCGCTCGGCAGGCCGAGGGCGCCGCCGAATGGATCGGTGTCGGTCCGCCCGAAGCGCGCGTTCCTCGGCGGCGCGCTGTTGAAAGTCGAGTACGCGATCACGCAGCCGGTCTGGGTCGCGGACTCGCAGGCCGGCACGTTGGCGAAGTCCCCGCCCACGCGGCGGCCCTTCGCGACCGACACGTTGGCGCCGGGAAGCATCGCCGCGACAAGCCTCGCCCTGACGGCGGGGTTCCCGTCGATCTCCCGGCGGATGAGCGCGCGCAATATCCGTGCGCCCTGCGAGTGGCCGAGCAGGACGAAGCCGCGCCCGTGGTTGTGCGCGCGGAGGTACTCGAACCACGCCTCGCGTACGTCGCCGAACGCCGTGTCGTAGCCGCTCGTGTCGCGCGTCTGGCTGGCGATCGCGATACCGGCCGCCGTCACCTGCCGGTAGAGCGGCGCATAGACCCGGCAGCGGGTCGAGAAGCGCTGGGCCTGGTACTGCGCGATCGATCGAATCTCGGGGTCGGCGGACTTCGTGGCGTTCGGCGTGGGCTGGTTGCTGACGCCCGGATAGACGTAGAAGCAGTCGATCGGCGGGTTCGCCGGCACCTCCGGCCGGCCGACGCGCGAGGAGCCGTCGGGCTCGAAGTACCGCGTCGTCTGATCCCCGACGCAGGGATTCGACTCGAGGCCGGGGCGGCACAGCCAGGCGACGTTCGCCTCGGCACGCCGCTCGGCGGACGGCTTGCCGTCGGCGGCGTCGGGGCCGGCCCAACCGCACGGGGCGAGGGCAATGGCGCCGGTGAGAATCGCTACGACTTTTCCGAGATCGACTCGCACGAGACATCAGTGGCTGCCCTGGCCGGCTCGGACGACCCGCATAGGAACAGCCCTCCCAGCCACGGGCGACCGTACGCCGCACCGGCCGCCGAAACATCGGCCAACCGGCCGATATCGCGCCCCCACGATCCCGGGGCGGGGTCACCGCGAAGGGGTACTCCATCGCGGGTGCAGCTCGCCCGCGCGGGCTCGGCGGCTCAGCCCGCTGTGCTCAGTCCACCCACGGCCGCGCCTGCTTGATCACGAGCTGCCCCTGGACGTCGACCTTGAACTCGATGTCCATCGCGAACGCGTCGTCGTCCTCCCGCCGGTAGACCCGCTTGAAGTGCGCGTGCAACCGCTCCATCGCGCGCCGCAGCTCGTCCAGGTGCCCCTCGCCGATCACGGGCTCCCCGTCGGTGGTCAGGCTCGACCGGCGGATGTACTGCGTCTCCCACTCCCCGGCGGGGCCGATCTGCGAGACGAGCAGCTCGTCGGGCGTCGCGTTCGGGTCGGGGTTCGTGACGAGGCTCTCGCCGACCTGGACGTTCACGTAGAAGCCGGGCCAGGCCGGCTCGTACGGGTTCTTCGTGATGGCCACGCCGTTCGCCGCCTCGTCGTCGAAGTTGCGGTGGACCGCCAGGCCCATCGCGGCCTCCATGTGGTCGATGCGGTGGAAGTCGCGCTCGTCGAACGCGCGGAAGTTCCACAGCGACGCCCACACCTGCTTGACCGTCTTCTCGAGCTTGCCCTCGTCGGGGCGGTGGGTGTACGAGTCGTACAGGCCCGCTCCGTTGAAGCCCTCCACGTCCTCGTTGTTGGTCGACGACCGGCACCTGACGGGGACGTCCTTCCCGAACCGCGCGTGGAGCTCCGACAGCCGGTCCGCGATCTCCTCCGGCACGTCGCCGCGGCGCACCCGCTTCTTGCGGAAGTCGTCGAGCATCTCCTCGCGCGCCGCGGGGTCGCTCCGGAAGTCGGCGTCGGCGATCATCTCCGCCGCCTCCTCGTAGAGCTCGTTCGCCTTCATGAACTCGTCGTAGAAGCTGAACGGGATCCCGTAGCCGTCGGGGACCATCTCCGCCGGGAAGATGTCGCGCAGCTCTCCGAGGTTCGCCGCCTTCGCCCCGAACGCGCCGGTGTCGGCGTTCCGCAGCCGGTCGAGGTCCACGACCTCGCGCGGGCCGAGGTCGCGCCGCGGCTTCTGCGGCTGCGGCGGACGCCTCCCCTCGAGCCAGGCGTCCACCTCCGCCTGCGTCGCCGGCTCGAGCTCGAACCCGTCGGGCGTGACCCCGTAGCGCACCAGCCGCCCGAGGCACCCCTCGATGCGCGGGTCGCTCGACGCACCACGAACGTACGCGTTCGGCGTGTCGTTCTGCTTGGCCTTCAGGTTGATGTGGGAGAGCGGGGTCTGCGGGGTCTCGCTCACCATGCCCGCGACGTGCGAGACGTCGTTCGGCAGCGTCGCGAAGATCGCCACGTCGCGGATCGTCGCCGGCCGTGCGCCCGCCTGGGTCGGATCCACGACGCGCAGCGTCCCGTACCCCTCCCCCAGGTTGAGCGGCGTGTAGGACACGTTGGCGAACAGGTCCCCGGTCTCGACCACGCGCACCTCGAGCTCGTCGAACCGCGGCCGCTCTTCCCGGAGCAGCGCCTCCTGGGTCTCGCCCGCCGGGTGGTACGCGAGCTGTTCGCGGGCGAACGGCATCGCCCCGGCGATCGCGGCGAACGCCATCGCGACGTGCCGCACCTTCACCGGGTCCGTGGGCCAGAACTCCACCGCGTAGAGCCCGCGCGCGCCACCACCGGGATCCTCGTAGCCGTCGTGAGCGATCAGCGTTCCAGCCAGGTTGCGGCGGTCGTCGCGGAAGTAGGTCTGGGCGTTGAACTCGCCGAGCGGCAGATCGACACCGAGCGCTCCCGCGGCGAAGTCGTAGTGGTACGAGTAGGTGTTGGTGTTGGCGAAGTAGAGCCGGGCGCCGGACCCGTCGACGCCCAGCATCAGGAACTTCACCTCGCGCGCGCCGAGCGCGCCGAGCGCGCCGGGCACGTCGTCGCGGCGCGCGAGCTGCTCGAAGGTCGCCCGGTCGGGGACCTCCGCCGCGCCCTGCGAGATCGGCAATGCGGCTGCCTCCACTGCTGGGCGCATGCTAACCGTCGCGCGACGCCTGGTCAGCCGCCGTCCAGCCTCCGCTCAGGTGAGCTGACCCGCGTACTGGCGCCCGCAGTAGCGCCACCTGCCGTGCACGGCGTGGAAGAACCCGTTCGGGTCCGACCGGTGGAAGTGGATCTGGAGGTGGAAGTGGTACCGGTAGTCGCCGTGGCGGATGGTCCTGCTCCTCGACCACGCCGTCATCCAGTGGATCCCGACGCGCTTGTCGTGGCCGCAGTAGCCCGACACGTGCGCCTCCGCGGGAGCGGCGTCCAGGGCGCCGAGACCCAGGGCGCACGTCGCGGCCAACGCGCAGGCGACGGCGGCGGCCGTAGCGCGGATCCTCAACCCACCCTTGCGTTGCAGCTCGATCATCTCTCTGTCCCCCTGCTCTAAGGCGATCCGGTGCCCGGCCCCGGTCCCGCGACCGGCACGGGCGTGTTTCCTCCGATACGAACGACTGCCGCGGCGTGTGACGCGGGATCGAATGCCCCGTCACACGATCCGGGAGCTAGCCGTATCGAAGGTGAACGACCGAGGGGAGTGAGAGATATGACGAGGATCAGGCGGCTCTTCGCAGCAGGCGCGCTCGCGGCCGTGGTTGCGGTCGCGCTGTCTTCACCGGCGCAGGCACACGACCGCCCCACATGCGTTGGCCACGGATTCGATTTCGCCTGCGTGTACGACAATCACGCGCGCATCGTCGTCTGCGACCTGGAGCGCGACGGCAACAACGTTCGCGGTCAGTACCACCTCTATTTCAATCCCGCTCGCCAGCACGGCCCGTGGGACCGCAACGGCGCGGACCGTGGATGCACCGGGCGCAGGCTCGATCCGCGGGTGGGGATCACCTGGTTCAGGGTGTGCGAGGAGCGTTTGGGGTGCTCCAGGTGGAGGCAGGCGTAGCCACGGGCGTGGCGGTCGTGATGCGACGGAAACTGCCGCAGCGTTGTGAAGATGCGCAGTAGTGCCTGGCAGGCGACCGAGACGGAGGTTCGACCGGCGGTCACACGCAGGTGCGCTCGCGCGTATGAGGGGAGTGTCGGCCATCGACCCGCGTACCGACAGTGAGCTGCTCGCCGCCACGACGGTCGAGCCAGAGGCCTTCGGAGCCTTCTACCGCCGCCACGTGCACGCGGTGCTGAGCTACCTCGTGGCGCGCACCGGCCGCCCCGAGATCGCGGCCGACCTGTGCGCCGAGACCTTCGCGAGTGCCCTCGAGCAGGTCGAGCGCTACGACCCGGCCCGCGGTCCGGCCCGGGCCTGGCTGCTGACCATGGCCCGCAGCCGGATGCTCGACAGCTTCCGCAGCGGGCAGGTCGAGGACCGCGCCCGCCGGCGTCTCGGGATGCCGCCGCGCAGCTTGACCGACCACGACATCGAGCGGATCGAGGAGCTCGTCGACGTGAGCCGGCGCTTCGACGCCGAGGCGCTGGTGGCCGAGCTGCCGGACGACCAGCGCGAGGCGGTGCTGGCCCGGGTGGTCGAGGAGCGCGACTACGGCGAGATCGCCGCCGAGCTGAAGGTGTCCCAGTCGGTCGTGCGCCAGCGTGTCAGCCGCGGCCTCGCCTCCCTGCGCGCGCGGCTGCAGGAGGGTCCCCGATGAGCGACTTCCTGACCCAGCTCGAGCGCGACCTGGTGGCGGCCGCCGAGCGCCAGGCCGAGGCGCGGCAGAAGGCGCTGGCCGAGCCGCCCACCCGCGCATGGTGGCGCGGCCCCCCGCGGGCGCTGCTGCTC
>JALZEZ010000455.1 GCA_030861775.1 Actinomycetota bacterium | reverse complement strand
GCCGGTGGCCTCGGCGAGTTGCTGCTCGAGCTCGGTCACGCGCGCGGCCAGCGCCTTGATCGCGTCCGCGACCGGGTCGGGCAGGTGGGCCCAGTCGGCGTCCGGGCCGCTGGGGCGGCGGCCGTCCACCCGCACGGGGTGGCCGGGGTTGCCGACGACGGTCGAGTTCGGCGGCACGTCGTGGATCACGACGGAGTTCGCGCCGACCTTCGCCCCGCGCCCCACGCGGATGGGGCCGAGCAGCTTGGCCCCGGAGCCGACCACCACGTCGTCCTCCAGCGTCGGATGGCGCTTGCCGGGCGCGAACCCGGTGCCGCCGAGCGTGACCTGCTGGTAGAGCGTCACGTTGTCGCCCACCTCGGCGGTCTGCCCGATCACCACCCCCGCGCCGTGGTCGATGAACAGCCCCTCGCCGATGCGCGCGCCCGGATGGATCTCCACGCCGGTCATCGACTTGGCCAGGTAGGCGATCGCATGCGGGATCAGCGGCACTCCGGCCTCGTGCAGGACGTGCGCCACCCGGTGGGCCAGCAGCGCGTGCACGCCGCCGTAGGTGAGCAGGATCTCGACGCGCGCCAGCCCGCGCGCCGCCGGATCGCGGTCCTGCGCGGCCCTGACGTCCTGGCGCAGCTCGCGCGCGACACGGGTGAATGCTCCTAGCCCGCGCATCAGACCGATTGTGGCGCACGGGTCGCGGTGCATGACGGACATCCGTCACGCGGGACGACCGCCGTGCGCGTCTGCCCGTCGTCGTGGATGCGGATGAGCTCGCCGCCGGCCCGCCCCAGCCCGGTCAGCAGCTTCAGCGCCTCGAGCGCCTGGAGCGAGCCGACCACCCCCGCCAGCGCGCCGAGCGCCCCGGTGGCGCGGCCGGGGTCCTCCGGGAGGGCGCAGCGGTGGCACGCCGTCTCCCCCGGCGCCACCGCGAGCACGAACCCGCCGAGGCCGCCCACCGCGCCCGTCACGAACGGCACGCGCGCGGAGCAGCAGGCGTCGTTCACCGCGCGGCTGGACTCGAAGTCGTTCGTGCAGTCCAGCACCACGTCGGCGCCGGCCACGATGGCCTCGCCGTTCAGCTCGACCAGCCGCGCGGGATACGGCTCGACCTGCACCTCGGGGTTGAGCGCGCGCAGCTTCACCGCGGCGTTCTGGGCCTTGGGCAGCGTCAGGTCGGGCGTGAAGTGGAGCGGCTGGCGCTGGAGGTCCCCGAGCTCGACCTCGGCGGGGTCCACCACGCCGATCCGGCCCACCCCGGCGGCGGCGAGGTAGAGCGCCGCCGGCGATCCGAGCGCGCCCGCGCCGACCACGATCGCGCTCGCATCGCGCAGGCGCTCCTGGCGCCAGCCGGGCAGGTCGAGCTGCCGCGCGTAGCGCTCGCGCTCCAGGTCGGTCAGCTCGCTCACGGCGCGAAGAACGGCGTGCTCACGTAGCGCTCGCCCGAGTCGGGGACGATCGCCACCACGCGGGCGCCCTCGTGCTCCGGGCGGCAGCCGACCTCGATCGCCGCCCACAGCGCGGCCCCGCCCGATATGCCGGCCAGGATCCCCTCGCGGGCGCAGACCAGGCGGGCGACGTCGAGCGCGTCCTCGTCGTCCACCGGGACGATCTCGTCCACCACCTCCAGGTTCAGCACGTCCGGCACGAACCCGGCCCCGATGCCCTGGATCTTGTGCGGCCCGGGGAGGCCGCCGGAGAGCACCGGAGACGACTTCGGCTCCACCGCCACCACGCGCAGCTCGGGGTTCAGCTCCTTCAGGCGCTCGCCGCAGCCGGTGATGGTCCCGCCGGTCCCCACCCCGCAGACCAGCACGTCCACCGAGCCGCCGGTGTCGCGCCAGATCTCCTCGGCGGTGGTGCGCCGGTGGACGTCGGGGTTGGCCGGGTTCGAGAACTGGTCCGGCCGGAAGCAGTCGGGGCACTCGGCGGCGAAGCGCTCGGCGGCCTCCACCGACTCGTTCATTCCGCCCATCGACTCGGTCTCGCGCACGTCCGCCCCGTACAGCCGGAGGAGCGACTCGCGCTCGCGGCTCATGCCCTGGGGCATGAACAGCACCAGCCGGTACCCCTTCGCCGCGCACACGAAGGCGAGCGCGATCCCGGTGTTGCCGGAGGTGGCCTCGACGATCGTGCTGCGGCCGGGCTCGATCCGGCCCTCGGCCTCGGCGGCCTCGATCATCGACACGCCGATCCTGTCCTTCACGCTGCCGGCCGGGTTGTAGGCCTCGAGCTTGCCGACCAGCTCGGCGCCGCAGTCGGGCGCCAGCCGGGTGAGGCGGACCAGCGGCGTGTTGCCGATCAGGTCGGCGAGGTTCGCCGGGATGGTGGCGGCGGCGTCACCGGCCCCGGCGCGCGCCCGCGTTGGGGTCATGGCCAGAGGGTATCCGGGGCACCCGTCGTCGAGCGCGCGTCGAACGTCCGTCCAGAGGGGGTTCCGATCCGGCCCGACCTGTCGTACGGTGGCCGCAGGCAGGGGAGCACTTCACTCCTCGGGAACTGCGAAGCCGGCCGGACCTGGCCCTAACTACTCGGTCCGGCCGGCTTCGGTCTTTTCAGGACGGTCGTCAGGCTGTCCGGCAGCGGCAGGTGGATCCAGCCCTCGCGCGCGGCGGCGGAGCGTAGATCTGCCGGCGGCGCGATCGTCTGCTCGACCGCGGCGGCGCGCGCCACGAGGGCGCTCACGAACGCGTCGAACGCGTCGTCGTCGGCGAGGACCTCGTCCGGCACCTCGAGCCGCGCGCCCGCCGCCGCCCGGATGCTCGCCAGGATCGTCCGCCGCTTCGCCAGGGCCGTCTCGGCGGACGTGCGGCTGTTTCGCTTGTAGCCCCGGTGCGGGAGGCCCCACATCGCGAGCGCGCCCGCAGGGTAGACCTCGACCACGCCGCCGGCGCCGGTGCGGTCCACGTCGCGCTCGCTCAGCAGCGCGGCGCAGCGCCAGGCGCAGACCGCGATCCGGTCCGCCGCCACCGACAGCGGCCAGACCGAGGTGCCGCGCTCCGCGAGGATCGCGTCGTGCACGAAGCGGTCGGTCTCGCGGTGGCGCAGCCGCCGGGGCTCGGCCTCCGGCC
>JALZEZ010000184.1 GCA_030861775.1 Actinomycetota bacterium | reverse complement strand
CGACCGGGTCAAGCGCTGCGAGCGAGTCGTGCGCCCGCGCAGCCGCTGACGCCCGCAGGCCGCCGGATTCGGCGCCACCGCTAGCCTCACTGGGTCATGCGCGACTACCTCAAGGCCACCCGTGAGCGCGTCGTCGTCTTCGACGGCGGCATGGGCGCGACCCTCGAGATGTTCGAGCTCAGCCAGGAGGACTACGGCGGGCTCCAGGGCAAGTGCCACGAGGCGCTCGTCCTCCACCGCCCGGACGTGATCCAGGGCGTCCACGAGTCGATGGTCGAGGCCGGCGCGCAGGTGGTCGAGACCGACACCTTCCAGGCCTCGCGCCTGAAGCTCGACGAGTGGGGCCTGGGCGAGCACACGCTCGAGATCAACACCAAGGCCGCTCAGATCGCCCGCAAGGCGGTCGGCGAGGAGCGCTTCGTGGCGGGCTCGATCGGGCCCACCGGGTTCCTGCCCGCCAGCGACGACGCGAGCCTGGGCCAGATCCGCTTCGGGGAGCTGGTCGAGGTCTTCACCGAGCAGTCCCGCGGCCTCCTCGAGGGCGGCGTGGACCTGCTGATCATCGAGACGGCGCAGGACATCCTCGAGGTCAAGGCCGCGATCTTCGGCGCGCGCGAGGCGTTCAAGCTCACCGACCGGCGGGTGCCGATCCAGACCAGCGTCTCGCTGCTGCCGAACGGCGGCAAGATGCTGCTCGGCACCGACATCCAGGCCGTTCTCACCACGCTGCTCGCGCTGGAGGTCGACGTGATCGGGCTCAACTGCTCGACCGGCCCCGAGGACATGCGCGACGCGATCCGCTTCCTGGGCGAGCACAGCCCGCTGCCGGTCCACTGCATCCCGAACGCGGGCATCCCGGTCCAGGGCCCGCAGGGCGAGACGATCTTCCCCGAGGAGCCCGGCCCGCTGGCCGCGACCCTCCACGACTTCGTGGAGCGCTACGGCGTGAGCATCGTCGGCGGCTGCTGCGGCACCACGCCCGACCACATCCGGGCGATCGCCGAGCCGCTCGAGGACCGCAGGCCGTCCGAGCGCCCGCAGGACGCGTGGCAGCCGCACGTGTCGAGCATGATCACCGCCACGCCGCTCGAGCAGGAGCCGCGCCCCGCGATGGTCGGCGAGCGCGTGAACTCGCAGGGCTCGCGCAAGGCGAAGGAGCTGCTGCTCGCCGACGACTACGACGGCCTCGTGCAGGTGGCCGAGGACCAGGTCGAGGGCGGCGCGCACGTGCTCGACGTCTGCGTCGCGCTCACCGAGCGCCAGGACGAGGACGAGCAGATGCGGCAGGTGGTCAAGCGGATCTCGCTGACCCAGCCCTCCCCCATCCAGATCGACTCCACCGAGCCCGACGTCATCAAGACGGCGCTCGAGCAGATCCCCGGCCGGGCGATCGTGAACTCGATCAACCTCGAGGCCGGCCGCGACAAGGCCGACACGGTCATCCCGCTCGCGCGCGCGCACGGGGCCGCGCTGATCGCGCTGACGATCGACGAGGAGGGCATGGCGAAGACGGCCCAGCGCAAGGTCGACATCGCCAAGCGCATCCGCGACATCGCGTGCGAGGAGCACGGGCTCGACCCCGAGCTCCTGATCTTCGACGTGCTCACGTTCACCCTTACCACCGGCGACGACGAGTGGAAGCCGTCGGCGATCGAGACGATCGAGGGCATCCGCCGGGTCAAGGAGGAGCTGCCCGGCGTGAAGACGTCGCTGGGCGTCTCGAACGTCTCGTTCGGCGTCTCCCCGCGTGCGCGCGCGGTGCTGAACAGCGTCTTCCTGCACCACGCCGTGGAGGCCGGGCTCGACCTGGCCATGGTCAACCCGAACCACATCACGCCGTACGGGGAGATCTCCGAGGAGGAGCGGGGGCTCGCGGACGACCTCGTGTTCAACAGGGCCGACGACGCCCTCGAGAAGTTCATCGCCCACTTCGAGTCGCAGGGCGAGGAGGCCGAGGACGAGAAGGCCGACCCGACCGCCGAGATGGAGCCGGAGGAGGCGCTCCACTTCCGCATCCTCAAGCGCAAGAAGGATGGCGTGGAGGGCGACATCGACCGCTGCGTGGAGAAGATCGGCGCGGTCCCGACGCTCAACGAGGTGCTGCTGCCCGCCATGAAGGAGGTGGGCGACAAGTTCGGGGCCGGCGAGCTGATCCTGCCGTTCGTGCTCCAGTCCGCGGAGGTCATGAAGCGCGCCGTGGCCCAGCTCGAGAAGTACCTGGACAAGATCGAGGGCTACACGAAGGGCACGGTCGTGCTGGCCACCGTGTTCGGCGACGTGCACGACATCGGCAAGTCGCTGGTCAACACGATCCTGACCAACAACGGCTACACGGTGGTGGACCTCGGCAAGCAGGTCCCGATCGGGACGATCGTGGACGCGGCCAAGGAGCACGAGGCCTCCGCGATCGGGCTCTCCGCCCTGCTCGTCTCCACCTCGAAGCAGATGCCGCTGGCCGTGTCCGAGCTCTACGAGCAGGGCCTCGAGTTCCCCGTGCTCGTGGGCGGTGCCGCGATCAACCGCAACTTCGGCCGCCGGATCCTCTACCCGCGCGGGCTCGAGTCCGAGGACGTCTACGAGCCGGGCGTCTTCTACTGCAAGGACGCCTTCGAGGGCCTCGGCGTGATGGACCAGCTGATCGACGAGGAGGCGCGCGCGGCGCTGGTCGAGAAGGTCCGCGCGGAGGCCAGGCAGCTCCGCGAGCAGGGCCCCGAGCCCGAGGAGCTGCCGACCGACGACGACAGCGTGCGCTCGCCCGCGCGCACCGACACGCACGTGCCGGAGCCGCCGTTCTGGGGCGTGCGCGAGCTGGACGTTGACCTCGACGAGGTCTTCCCCTACCTCGACCTGCACGTGCTGTTCAAGCTGCACTGGGGCGGCCGCGGGGTGAAGGGCGAGGCCTGGCAGAAGCTGCTGCGCGAGGACTTCCACCCGCGGCTCGCGCGGATGTGGCGCGAGCAGGACTACTTCCAGCCGCGCGCGCTGCTCGGGTACTTCCCGGTGGCGTCCGACGGCAACGAGCTGGTCGTGTTCGACCCCGACGACCGCGAGCGCGAGCTCGAGCGCCTGGTCTTCCCGCGGCAGCCGAAGCACGACCGGATCTGCCTGGCCGACTTCTACCGGCCGCTGGATTCCGGCGAGCGCGACGTGGCGCCCATCCAGGCCGTCACCGCCGGCCCGCGCGTGACCGAGCTGATGGCCGAGCTGGAGAAGGACGGCGAGTTCTCCGAGCAGCTCTTCGTGCACGGCCTGGGCGTGCAGCTCGCCGAGGGCATGGCCGAGTGGCTGCACGCGTGCGTGCGCCGCGAGCTGGGGATCGGCCCCGCGCAGGGCCGCCGCTACTCCTGGGGCTACCCGGCCTGCCCCGACCAGTCCGAGCACGAGAAGGTCTTCCGCCTGCTCGACGCGCCGCGGATCGGCCTGTCGCTGTCGGGCGGCCACGCGGTCGAGCCCGAGCAGTCGACGCTGGCGATCGTGGCCCACCACCCGCAGGCGGTCTACTTCGGCATGAAGAGCGGCAAGCTCTCGGAGAACGGCTCGCCGGACGCGATCATCGCCGACCCCGAGGGCAAGAAGGGCCACCGGATCGTGAACGGCGAGGTCTACTTCGAGCCGCTGCCGGACGAGGACCCGCCCGAGGAGGGCGAGGAGGCCGACATGGAGCCGTCGTCCGACGGGTCCGGCGATGCATACGCAGAGTCCCGCGCCGAGGCGATCGCGGACAAGTAGCCGCGTGGCCGAGGCCACGGTGCTCTACGACCGCGACTGCGGCTTCTGCCGCTGGTCGCTCTCGAAGATCCTCGACTGGGACCGGGGGCGGCGGCTGCGGCCGCTCGCCATCCAGAGCCAGGAGGCGCGGCGGCTACTGGAGGACGCGGGCGTGCCCGAGGAGCGCTGGCTCGAGTCGTGGCACCTCGTGCACCCGGACGGCCGGGTGGAGTCGGCCGAGGCGGCGTTCCCGGCGCTGTTCCGGATGCTGCCGGCGGGCGTGCCGATCGCCCTGGTCACGAGGGCGCTTCCGGGGCTGAGCGGGCGCGGCTACCGGCTGGTGGCCGCCAACCGGCGCTGGTTCGGCCGGCCGGTCAGCGACGCGATGCGGCGGCGCGCGGACGCGAAGATCGCGGCGCGAAGCTAGGTCGCGCGCGGGCGCCGGGAGCGGCGCGCGTCAGGAGCCCTGGTCGGCGCCGGCCGAGCGGCGGCTGCGGCAGTCGTTGCGCTCGGGCGGGGGCACGTCGCGGAACTGGAGGAGCTTGCGCTCCGCCAGCGACTCCTCCTCGGAGAGGCGCGGGTCGTCGCCCGCGCGGAGCACCGCGTACCTGCGGCCGCCGCGCTCGTAGGTGACCCTGGTGTCCGGGTTCTTCAGCATCCGGCGGCGGAAGTCCTGCCAGACGAAGCGCGTGCCGGAGTCGGACGCCTCGGTCAGCCGCTCGTCGCTGGAGGAGACGATCGTGACCAGGTCGTCCTGGAGGCCGAAGACGCGCACCGACTCGGGCACGACCTCGTGGTTCCACAGGTCGCCCTCGGTCTGGAGGTTGCTGTACATCGTGAAGCTGACCTGGGTCTTCAGGCCGAGGTACGGGCTGACCGCGTTGGCCGCGAACAGCAGCGGCACGACCGCCCAGGCCGGGTGCGGCAGCCGGAACGCCCGCTCGCGCGGCACGACCGGGCGGCCGTCGAGCAGCGCCAGCACGGCGACGCCCGCGAGCACGGCGGCGTAGAGCACGAACGCGATCGTGGTGCCGCGGTCGAACTCCGTGCGGGCGTTGTCCACCACCAGCAGCGCGCAGACGAGCCAGCCGAGCGCCAGCGCGGGGAACGCCAGCGGCGACCGGGCGAGCCCCGCGATGCGGGCGGCGGCGCGGCCGAGCGGCGGGAAGCGCTCCCGCAGCCGCACCAGGCGCTCGGGGAAGTCCGGCGGCAGGAACAGCGAGTAGAACGCCATCGCGAAGCCCGAGAACGGCACGTGCCCGGACAGCGCGAGGACGATGTGGAAGGGGACCCCGGCGGCGATCCCGAGCAGACGGGTGCGGCGGAAGAACAGCAGCGCCGGGATCGCCAGCTCGATCGCGATCGTCCCCCAGATCGCCGGGGAGTGCTGCCAGCCGGCCGTGGCGTCGAACGGGAGCCAGTCGAGCAGGTCGTCGGTCATCGCGACGGCGCAGCTCACGTCGGAGTCGAGGAAGCCCTCGTTCATCTTCGCGACGGCGGCGAACAGGTAGACGAGGACCACGCAGTTGCGCAGGACCGGCGCGAAGCGCTCGTAGAGCTCGCCGCCGTCGAGCGGCCAGCGCCGGCCGCGCGCGAGGGCGATGGCCGCGGCGACCAGGACCCCCGCGCCGAACACCGCGACGGCCCAGATGTGGTTCACCACGACCGGCATGTGGACGGCCCAGTCGACGAACAGCGCCACCAGCAGCGCGGCGAAGCGCGGCAGCGACGACGGCCGCAGGAGCACGGCCAGCGCCACCAGCGACAGCAGCGCGTGCACGGAGAGGACCTCCCAGTCGCTCAGCCGGTTCTGGTGGAACAGGACCGCGGCCGCGAAGAGGAACGCGAAGATCGAGAAATGGGCCGCGCTGGCGCGCTGGCGCTCCATGATGTGTACTCAATCGGCCCGGGCGGCCGGAATCAGGAGTCTTGGCCGCGACCCGGCTGCCAGAGCGGCTCGCCCTCGGTGTTCACGCTGCGGGCGAGGATGAAGAGAAGGTCCGAGAGGCGGTTCAGGTAGCGCAGGACCTCGGGGTTGACGCCCTCGACGAGCAGCGTGCGGCGCTCCGCGCGCCGGCAGACCGTGCGGCAGACGTGCAGGTGGGCGGCCGCCGTGGTGCCGCCGGGAAGCAGGAACGAGCGCAGCGGCTCGAGCTCGGCGTTGACCTCGTCGCAGGCCTTCTCGAGCCAGGTCACGTACTCCTCGGTGATCCGCAGCCCGGGGCGCTCCTTGGCCCCCTCCGGCAGCGCCAGATCGGCGCCCACGTCGAAGAGGTCGTTCTGGATCTGGCGCAGCCACCCGGCCGCGCGGTCCGGCAGCTCGGTGGCGGCCAGCACCAGGCCGATGTGCGAGTTCAGCTCGTCGACCTCGCCGTAGGCCTCGACCCGCGGGTCGGTCTTGGGCACCCGGCTCATGTCCCCGAGGTGCGTCTCGCCCGCGTCCCCGAGCTTGGTGTAGATGCGCGTCAGGTTGACGGCCACGAGGACAAGATACGACGGAACTCGCCCGCCCCCATCACATCCGCCCCCGCCGCCCGCACGCGCTCCTCGAGCTCGCGGTCGGAGGTCACGACGGTGACCGTGGCCGGGTCGGGCTCGGACTCGACCCACTCCGCTATCGCGTGGTCGGCGGCGTTCCGGCCTCCGGGCGCGAAGCCCACCTCCACCCGCCCGCCGCCGTCGAGCTCGAACGGCCGCCCGTCGAACACGACGCTCACCTCGTCGCCGCTGCCCTCGGCGAACGCCTCGAGCTCGCCGATCAGCCGCCGCATCGCACCGACCCGGTCGCGCCACCAGCCGTCCGGCCGGGAGCCGACCACGTTCATGCCGTCCACCAGCCAGCGCATGCGCGCACCGTAGCCCCCCGGTTGGCGCAACAACACAGGCCGTGGCGGGTTCCACCCCGCGATGCGCAGGGTTCTCCCGCTCGCCGTCGCCGTCCTCACCGCGCTCACTCCCTGCGCGCACGCGGCCGGCACTCTGACCCCGGTCCCGCTCGGCGAGGAGGTCCGGTCCGCGGCCGGGCCCGCCTTCGCGGGCGACCGTGCCGCGATGGCGTTCCCGTACCGGGGCACCGTCGAGGTGTGGGGCGTGGGCAGGGGCGGGCCGATGGTGCTCGGGCGGATGAGCGCGGCCGGGCAGGCGACCTCGGTGGCGGCCTCGGGGCGGTCGTGGGCGGTG
>JALZEZ010000183.1 GCA_030861775.1 Actinomycetota bacterium | reverse complement strand
GGGGGGGGGCTCGCTCTGTCTGGGGCCGGGTGTAGAAACCCGCCGTGAGGCCGGACCTCGCGGACGCGGCCGCAGCGGTACTCGACGCCAACTGGCTCGGGCACTCGACCCTTCCCAGCCCGCGGCTCTACCCGCACCAGTGGAGCTGGGACTCGGCGTTCGTCGCGATCGGCAACGCGCAGCGGGCGCCCGAGCGGTCGCGGCTCGAGCTGGAGACGCTGTTCGAGGCGCAGTGGACGAACGGGCTCGTCCCGCACATCGTCTTCAACCCCGAGTCCGAGGCCTACTTCCCGGGGCCGGAGACGTGGCGCACCGACGTGTCGCCGCACGCGCCGCGCGACCGCGCGACCTCCGGGATCGTGCAGCCGCCGGTCCACGCCACGGCGGTCTGGCGGGTGCACTCGATCGCGCCCGACCGGGACTGGCTGGCCCGCATGCTCCCGCGGCTGGCCGCCTGGCACGACTACCTCTACCGCGAGCGCGACCCCGAGGAGGACGGCCTGGTGGCCATCCGCCATCCGTGGGAGTCGGGCATGGACGACTCGCCGGCCTGGGACGCGCCGCTCGCCGCCATCGAGCTGGCCCCCGGCGAGGTGCCGCCCTACCCGCGCAAGGACCTGACGATGGCCCGCGCGGACGAGCGGCCGACCGCCCAGGCCTACGACCACTACGTGCACCTGGTCGAGCTCTTCAAGCGCCATCGCTACGACGAGCGCGAGATCCGGGCGCGCAGCCGGTTCGTGGTCGAGGACCCGTGCTTCAACGCGCTGCTGGCGGCGGCGGGGGACGACCTGGCGTCGATCGCCGAGGAGCTGGGCGAGGACGGCTCCGGCTTCCGCGAGCGGGCGGCCCGCACCCGCGACCAGGTCAACCGCCGGCTGTGGAACGACGCGCTGCACGCGTACGTGCCGTTCGACCGCGTGGCGCGGCGCCAGGTGCTCGCCCCGGTGGCGGGCGGCTTCGTGCCGCTGTTCGCGCGGATCCCGAGCGCCGGCCGGGCTCAGCTCATGTGCCGCCAGCTCGACAGCGCGCACTTCTGGCCGCACGGCGGCGAGGGCTGGCCGGTCCCGACCTGCGACCGCGTCCACCCCGGCTTCGTGCCCACGCGCTACTGGCGCGGGCCGGCCTGGGTCAACGTCAACTGGCTCGTGCTGTGCGGCCTGCGCCACTACGGCTTCGACGCCTACGCGGACGCGCTGCGCGACGCCACCCTCGAGCTGGTGGCGAACGCCGGCTTCACCGAGTACTTCCACCCCCTGACCGGGGAGGGGCTCGGCGCCGGCGGCTTCTCCTGGAGCGCGGCCCTTACGCTCGACCTGCTGCGCTAGCGGCCCCGGCCCCCGCGCCAGCGCCGGCGCGCGCGAACTCCGCGATCGCCTCCGCGGTGCGCTTGGGCTGGTCCTCCGGCACGAACGAGTAGCTGTCCGGGATCTCCACCACCCGCGAGTCCGGGATCAGCTCGGCCAGCCGCTTGGCGTGCTCCAGGGGGAACACCTTGTCCTCGGTGGCCCAGGCGAGCAGCACGGGCTTGTCGAACGAGCGCAGCTTCTCGGCCGCCTCCTGGGTGTAGCGCGTGTCGATCCCGCGCAGGACCTTGCACGTGTCGCGGCGCACCTCGCGCTTCCCGAAGAAGGGGCGGGCGTACTCGGTCTCGACCTCGGCCGGGATCGCGCGCTTGGTGAGCCACCCGAAGGCGATCGGCAGGCGGCGCAGCGGTCGCAGCCGCAGGGGCTGCACGAACAGCGTCAGCAGCGGCGGGACGCGAGCCAGCAGCTGGAGCCCCTTGAACATCGGCGGCAGGAAGTTGTCGAACGCGTCGCACGGGGTGAGGACGACGCGGCCGATCCGCTCCGGCCTGCGCGTGGCGACGACCTGCGTTAGCGCGCCGCCGGTGTCGTTGCCGACGAGCGTCACGTCGCGCAGGTCGAGCGAGTCGAGGAACTCGGCGATCAGGTCGGCCAGGCCGGTGGGCGTCAGGTCGGCGTCGGGCTTCATCGGGATCGTGTGCGACCCGAGTGGCCAGTCCGGTGCGATGCAGCGGAACTCGCCCTCGAGCTCGGGGACCACGTTGCGCCACAGCGTGCCGTTCACGAGCACGCCGTGCACGAAGACGACCGGCGGCCCCTCCCCCACGTCGCGGTAGCGGATCCTCCCGGCCGACAGGTCGACGTGCTTGATGCTCATCTGGCTCCCCTCCTGCTCATCTGGCTCCCCCTCCTGCGATGACCGTACCGTCGGTATGTTCCCCGTCGGAAGGAGGACGAACCGTGACGGGCGTCACTTGCCCGGCTCGCGCCGGGCCCGCTCCAGCAGGTCGATCTGCTCCTGCTTGCGCATGATCATGTGCTCCAGGCGGTGCTCGATCGCCTCCGAGCGGGCCTCGCGGCCGGTCGGCCCGATCGAGGCCTGGAGCGCCTCCGTGCACTCGCTCTCCTGCTCGACGATGTGCTCGATCAGGTCCACGGGGTCGGCCGAGTAGTAGAGCGGCGCGATGTCGGTGGTCGGCTCGGCGCCGAGCGTGCGGATCTTCTCCACCAGGCGGCGGGCGTCGGCCAGGTCGGCCTGGGCGAACTCCCACAGCGACTGGCCGAAGTGCGAGTAGGCGAAGCCGACCATGCTGCCCGAGGCCAGCACGTACTGGAGGACCGAGCGCTGCTGGAGCCGCAGCGCCTGCTGGAGCTTCTCGATCTCCTCCTGCACGTCCAGCTTCTCGTCTTCGCCCACGACCGGCACTCTAGGCTGCGGGCGGATGGGTCACGCGCCAGGTTCACCGGACGAGGAGATCCTCGGCGCCGAGCGCCCGGCGGTCGCCACGCTCGAGAGCGAGGAGGAGCGACTGGCGCTCGTCCGCGACGAGCTCATCATGGGCTTCGAGGCGCTGGGCGGCCTCGGGCCGGCGGTCTCGGTGTGGGGCTCGGCCCGGGTGCCCGAGGGAGAGCCGGAGTACCAGCTCGCGTGCCGCGTGGCGCGGACGCTCGGCGAGCAGGGCCTGGCGATCGTCACCGGCGGCGGCCCGGGCCTGATGGAGGCGGCGAACCGCGGCGCGCGCGAGGCCGGCGTGCGCTCGGTCGGCCTGCGGATCGAGCTGCCGTTCGAGCAGGGGATGAACCCGTACGTCGACCTCCCCCTCCACTTCCACTACTTCTTCACCCGCAAGCTGATGTTCGTGCGCCATTCGTCCGCGTTCGTCGTGCTGCCGGGCGGGTTCGGAACGCTGGACGAGCTGTTCGAGGCGCTCACGCTGATCCAGACCGGGCGCGTGCGCGACTTCCCGGTGGTGCTGGTCGGCTCCGAGTACTGGTCCGGGCTGCTCGGCTGGATGCGCGACCGGCTGGCCGCGGAGGGGAAGATCGACCCGGCCGACCTGGAGCTGCTCCAGCTCAGCGACGACCCCGACGAGGTGGCCTCGATCGTCTGGTCGGGCGCGCTGGCGCAGGGGCTGGCGTGAGCCGCTCCGGCCAGCTCGGCCCCGAGCGCTCCGTGCTTCTCTCGGCCGGCGAGGTCCGCTACCGCGAGCGCGGCGAGGGACGCCCGATCGTGTTCGTCCACGGGTTCCTCACGAACGCGGACCTGTGGCGCAACGTGGTGCCGAAGCTCGCCTCGAAGTACCGCTGCATCGCGCCGGACTGGCCGCTCGGGTCGCACACCGTGGCCATGGAGCCGGACGCCGACCTCACGCCGCACGGGATCGCGCGGCTGATCGCCGAGTTCCTGGAGGCGCTCGACCTGGACCGCGTGACGCTGGTCGGCAACGACACCGGCGGGGCGCTGGCGCAGATGGTCGCCACCCGCCACCCCGAGCGGCTCGGCGCGCTGGTCCTCACCCCCTGCGACGCGTTCTCGAACTTCCCGGCCTGGTGGTCGAAGCCGCTGCGCCCGATCGGCCGCTTCCCGCGGCTGATGCGGGTGGTGGGCACGCCGCTGCGGCTGCGTGCGGTGCAGCGGCTGCCGCTGGTGTACGGCTGGGTGGTCAAGCGCCACCCGCCGCCGGACATCGCGGCGGGCTGGGTTGAGCCCGGCCTGCGCGACGCGGGCGTGCGGCGCGACTTCGGCAAGGCGTTCGGGGCCACGCGGCCGAGCCAGACCATCGAGGCGGCCCGGCGGCTGCCGGAGTTCCGCAAGCCCGCCCTGGTGGTCTGGTCCACCGAGCGCTCGCGCATCTACCCGACCGTGCACGGCGAGCGGCTGGCCGCGCTGCTGGGCGCTCCGCTCGTGCTCGTGGACGACTCGTACATCTACGTTCCCGAGGACCAGCCCTGGCGGCTGGCCGAGCTGCTCGACGAGTTCCTCGCCGACGCGGTTCCATATGCGCATGCCGGCTGACGAGCGGCTCACCTTCTGCCGGATCTGCGAGGCGAACTGCGGCATGGTCGCGACGATCGAGGACGGTCGCGTGACCAAGCTGCGGCCCGACCGCGAGCACCCGCTCTCCCAGGGCTACGCCTGCCCGAAGGGGATCGCCTTCCCAGAGCTCCAGGACGACCCCGACCGGCTCGTCCACCCCATGCGGCGGCGCGCCGGCGGCGAGTTCGAGCGGGTGTCGTGGGACGAGGCCCTGGCGGACATCGGGGCGCGGCTGCGCGCGCTGCGCGACGAGCACGGCGGCGACTCGATCGGCATGTACATGGGCAACCCGGCCGCGTGGTCGTTCGGGCACACGGTGTGGGGCAAGGGCCTGATCGACGCGCTCGGCTCGCCGCACTACTACTCGGCCGGCTCGCAGGACGTGAACAGCCGCTTCGCCGCGAGCGCGCTCCTCTACGGCACGCCGCTGACCGTCCCCATCCCCGACGTGCCGCGCACCGACATGCTGGTGATCTTCGGGGCCAACCCGTTCGTCTCGAACGGCTCGGTGCTCTCGATCCCGCGCGTGCGCGACCGCCTGCGCGAGATCGTGCGGCGCGGCGGCCGGGTCGTGGTGGTGGACCCGCGCCGGACCGAGACCGCGCGCGAGTTCGAGCACGTGCCGCTGCGCCCGGACGGCGATGCGCGGCTGCTGCTGTCGCTGCTGCACGTCGTGTTCGCCGAGGGGCTGGCCGCGCCGGGCGCTCTCTGCGAGGGGGCGGACGAGCTCGAGCGGGCGGCGGCCGCCCACCCGCCGGAGGAGACCGAGGCCTGGACCGGGGTGCCGGCCGAGCGGGTGCGCGCGCTGGCCCGCGACATCGCGGCGGCGTCCGGCGCCGCGATCTACGGGCGCACCGGCACCTGCCTGGGCCGCCACGGCACGCTCGTCTCGTTCCTGCTCGACGCCCTGGCGGGCGTGACCGGCAACCTCGACCGCCCCGGCGGCCTCGTCTACGGCATCTCGCCGCTCGGCCTGGAGGAGGTGGCCGAGAGGAACGGGCTGGCCACCTACGGCGCGCGCCATTCGCGGGTCGGCGGCTACCCGGACGTGCTGGGGCAGATGCCGGCCACGCTGATGGCGCCGGAGATCGAGACGCCCGGGCCGGGGCGGCTCCGCGCGCTGATCGTGACCGCCGGGAACCCGCTGCTGTCGGTGCCCGACGGCGCCGCGCTCCGGCGCGCGCTGCCCAAGCTCGACCTGATGGTGTCGATCGACCTCTACCTGAACGACACCGGCCGCCTGGCCGACTACGTCCTCCCCGCCACCACCTGGCTCGAGCGCGACGACGTGCCGGCGGCCTTCCAGCAGTTCTTCTACCGCCCGTTCATCCAGTACACGGAGGCGATGGTCGAGCCGCGCGGCGAGGCCCGGCCCGAGTGGGAGGTGTTCGACGAGCTGGCGCACGCCCTCGGCGTGGTGCCGCAGAGCATCCCGGCGGCGCGGCTGATGGGCCGGCTGGGCGTGCGGCCGGGGCCGCGGCGGGCGATCGACCTGATGCTGCGGACCGGCCCGCGCGGCGACCTGTTCGGCGTGCGGCGCGGCGGCCTGTCGCTGGCGCGGGTCGAGCGCGAGCCGCACGGGATGGTGCTGGACGAGCACTGGGCCACCGGGGTGCTCCCGAAGCGGATCAAGCACCGGCCGCGGCGGGTGCGGCTGGCGCCGCCGGAGATCCTCGAGGAGGTGCGCCGGCTGGAGGCGGAGCCGCCGCCCGGCGACGGCGAGCTGCCGCTGCGGCTGATCGGGATGCGCGAGCTGCGGTCGCACAACTCGTGGATGCACAACGTGCCGGCGCTGATGCGCGGCGGCTCGAGGCGCCACACGCTGCGGATGCACCCCGACGACGCCGCCGCGCGCGGGCTGGCCGACGGCGCGGCGGTGCGCGTGCGCTCGGCCTCGGGCGCGGTCTCCGTGCCGGTGCTGGTCACCGACGAGATGACGCCCGGCGTGGTGGCGCTGCCGCACGGCTGGGGCCACTCGGGCGGCTGGCGCCTCGCCAACGAGTCCGGCGGGGCCAACTCGAACGAGCTGACCAGCGCCGACCCGGCCTCGCTGGAGCGCCTGGCCGGGATGTCGCACCTGAACGGCGTGCCGGTGGAGGTGGAGGCGGTCGCCTCAGCGGGCGCGGAACTTGCCGTCGGTGCCCATGAGGCAGCGGCCGCGCCCGAAGTCGTCCCGTGACAGGCGGCGGACGAGGCCGATGCTGCGGCGGCGCCTGTCGAGCCGCGGCACGCCCGGCCGCTGGAGCCTGACCGGCACGAGGCGCCCGCCGAGGAAGCGGCCGTCGCCGCCGATCCGCACTCGCACGATCCCGCTCCACTGGAGCGTGCCGGAGGTCGAGAGGGTGTTGTAGCCGGCGAAGTTGCCGAGCGAGTAGGCGATCGGCCGGCCGCGGTGGCACTGGATGCCGCGCAGCACGTGCGGGCCGGAGCCGAGGACGGCGTCGGCGCCCGCGTCGATCATCGTGCGGGAGAAGCGGCGGGTCTCGCCGCGCCGCTCGCCGAAGGCTGTCTCCTGCCCGTGCGGCACGTGCGTGGCGCCCGCGCCCTCGGCGCC
>JALZEZ010000454.1 GCA_030861775.1 Actinomycetota bacterium | reverse complement strand
CTGCTCGCCCTGGCGGCGGACAACGAGGCCGTGGGCACGATTCCGACCGTCGCGCGCGGCGGCTCGTGCCGCCGCTGCACCTCGCCGGACGACAGCGAGACGATCGTCGACAGCATGATGAACCTCGGCCTGCTGGCCTGGGCGTTCCGGGAGCGCCGCGAGCCGCAGTACCGCGACGTCGCCCTCCGCCACGCCCTCGCCCTCGAGCGCCTGCTCGTGCGCGCCGACGGCTCCACCGCCCAGTCCGTGATCGCCTCGAGGATCGACGGCCACGTGATCGCCACCGGCACGCGCCAGGGCTACTCCGACTCGAGCACCTGGTCGCGCGGTCAGGGCTGGGGGCTGTTCGGGTTCGCCGACACCGGCGCCCGGCTGCGCAGCCGCGCGCTGATCGGCGTGGCGGAGCGGCTGGCCGCGTACGTGGAGCGCCGCCTGCCCGGGCTCGGCGTACCGCCGTACGACTACGACGCGCCGGCCCCCGCCCCCGACGACACCTCGGCCGGCGTAATCACGGCGGCGGGCGCGCTGCGGCTGGCGCAGGCGTGCGAGTCGATCGCGCGCGCGTGCGAGTCGGACGTGCCGCGCTGGCAGCGCCTCGGCGTGCGGATGCTGAACGCCTCGCTGGCCCGCGCGAGCCGGACGCCGCCGCTGGGGATGCTCGGCGACCAGGTCTACTCGCTGGGCGGCAGCTCCACCTGGGACGACCGCGGCGAGTACGTGTTCGGCCTCTACTACGCGCTCGACGCGATCAGGCGCTCCGGGCGCTGATCACGCTCAGAAGAGGCCCGCGATCTGCGCGGTCTGCACGCCCAGGCAGAACCCGAGCAGGTAGGTGACGAGGCCCCACGCGAGCCACGCGTGTCGCGTGACCGGGCGCAGGTACAGGCGGCTGTAGCCGCTCCGGTGCATCGAGACCACCACGGGCACGAAGCAGAGCGCGCCGACGGTCATCAGGAAGAACGGTCCCCACCCGCTGACGAGGTAGACGAGCTCCCAGCGCGGATCGGTGGCCGCGTCGCGGAAGTTCGAGCCGAAGACGAGGTACGGGGCCGCGCCCACCATGGCGACGACCAGCCCAGCCCCCAGGCGACGTATCGACGCGTTTCCGGCAGTACTCCTCAACTGCTCTCCCGCTCGCGGATGCTACAGAGGCCGCGGACTCGGCCGGTGAGCCACCCAGACGTTCGGCTCCCAGTAGCGGCCGAGGTCCGCCTCGCGGTCGATCGCCACCGGCGCCAGGCCCGCGGGGAACACGTACTCGCCCGACTCGGGGAAGCTCATCCCCGTCCATCCCTCCCACTCCGCGACCGTCCCGCTGATCGCCAGCGAGCGCGGCTCGGGCCGCAGGATCCGCGCGCCGAGCCGGACGTGCAGCCGGATCCAGGGGTCGAACGGCTGCCCGTCCTCGCGCGTCCAGCGCGCGTAGCGCTCGATCGGGGCGAGCGGGTAGCGGTCCTTCCAGGTCGGGCGGAGCGAGGCGATCAGGCTCGTCAGGCCGTGCCGCGCCGCCAGCGCGCGCATCTCGGTCAGGATCACCTCGCTCAGGCCGGCTCGGCGGCGCTCGGGCGGGACCTCCGCGGCCACGGCGCTCAGCGCGCTCGGGGGTTGCGGGTTGTCTCCGAACGCGGCCTCGAACAGGCCGTCGATCCCGGCCGGCAGCCCGTCGGGCGTGCCGTCCCAGCGGCACGGCAAGGTCCAGCCGAGCGCGACGACCTCGCCCGCCGCGTCGAGCAGCGCGAGCTGGAAGCGCGCGTGGTCCTCGGCCAGCCGGGGCCAGAGCGGCATCACCACGTCGCCGTGGCGGTTGTACTCGGGCCACACCTGCGCCCCGATCGACGGCGCCAGCTCGGCCAGCTCGGGACGGTCCTCGAAGGTGACGACGGTGAGGTCGCTCTGCATGCGCGGGCGGCTAGCGCGGGAGCTCGAAGCGGGTGCCGAACGGCTCCGCGCCGTCCTCGCGTACCAGCTTGAGGTCGAGGCTGGCGGTCCTCCTGTCCCCGCGCACCTCGAGCAGCGCGAAGTGCCCGCGCTCGTCGTCGGCGTAGGCCACGCCGGGCACGCCGCGCGCCTCCTCCGCCGCGTTCGGCTGGGTCAGCGTGATGTCGTTCGGGGTGGGAATGCCGAGCGGGCACGGCCGGGCCTCGAACAGGCCGTCGCGGTCGTAGACCATCGTCCAGTGGGTGTCGCCGGTGACGAAGACGGTCCGCCCTGAGACGCGCTCCCTCACGTGCGCGAGGAGCAGGTCGCGCTCGGCGGTGAACCCGGCGGCCCAGCTCCCGTCGCGCTCGTTGGCCTTCAGCGGAGCGAGCGTGCACGGCGAGCAGATCACCTTGAACGGCGCCCGCGACGCGGCCAGCGTGCGCAGGAGCCAGTCGCGCTGCCTCGCGCCGAGCAGGGTCTTGTCGCCCTCGGTCGCCGCGGGGTCGGTCTTGAAGCGGCGCTGGTCGAGCACCCAGCACTCGACCAAGCCGGTGGAGAAACGGTAGTAGTCGCGGCTCTCGACCAGCGACTCCCACGGCGCGAGGCCCCAGGGGACGAGGTTGGTCGAGTTCGCGTCCTGGACGCCGTAGTCGTGGTCGTCGCGCTGGGCGGCGAACAGGGAGTGCTCGAGGAGCGGGGCGATGCGCGGGTTGGCGAGGAAGTCGCGCCAGATGCCGGCGTAGCAGGGGACGGTCTGGGCGAGCGGCCCGAGCGTGTCCGCGTAGTTGAGGTCGCCCTGCCAGACGAACACGTCCGGGCGCCGGGCGGCGAGCTCGTCGAAGGCGGGACCGAACTGGGAGGCGCAGGAGCCGATCGCGAGCGTGACGCGCTTGCCGCTGCCCGCGTGCGGGAGGACGCGGAAGCTGCGGGTCGGTCCGACGGCCGTCCTGTTCCGGCGGGTGAGGCGGGCGCGCCAGTAGACGCGGCGGCCGGGCGCGAGCCGTTTCGCGCTGGCGATGAGGGCGTCGAACTCGCCGGTGCGCCCGGCGCGGACTCGGCGGCTGCGGCGAAAGCGCGGGTTGTCGGCGAACTCGAGCTCGGCGCGCGCGGGCACGTCGGACGCGACCCGCAGGAGCGCTCCGCGCGCGAGGGGCGCG
>JALZEZ010000453.1 GCA_030861775.1 Actinomycetota bacterium | reverse complement strand
GACCGGGAAAGCGCCAACCGTGGACCTGACCGAGGCTCCCGCCTCCACTCGCGCCGAGGGCCGTCTCGAGCCGACCGACGCCGATCGCCCGCCGGCCGGCAAGGGCGTCCGCCGGCTGAAGCTGCTCACCGGCTTCGCCCTGTTCCTGGGCGTGGTGGTGCGCTTCACCACCGTGTCGCCGCTGTGGCTCGACGAGGCCCAGACGGTGGCCCTCGCCAACCTGCCCCTGGGCGACATCGTCGAGGGGCTCCGCCACGACGGCGCCCCGCCGCTCTTCTACTTCCTGCTCCACGGCTGGATGCGGATCTTCGGCGACGGCGACCTGGCCGTCCGGTTCCTGCCCGGTCTCTTCTCGGTGGCCTGCCTGCCGCTGGCCTGGCGGGTCGGCAAGCGGGTCGGCGGGCGGACCGTCGCCACGTCGTTCCTCGTGCTGCTGGCGCTGTCGCCCTTCGCCGTCCACTACGCCACCGAGGCCCGCATGTACTCGATGGCGATGCTCCTGGTGCTGGCCGGCGGTCTCGCCCTGGCCAACCTGCTCGAGCGGCCCTCGCTCGCTCTCAGCGCCGCCGTGGCGCTGATCACCGGTGCGCTGTTGCTCACCCACTACTACGCCCTCTACACCGTTGCCGCGGTGGGCGCCGTGCTGGCCTGGTACGCCTGGCGGGGCGAGGAGCGGACCGAAGCCCGGCGGGCCCTGGTGTCGATGGCGGCCGGATCGCTGCTGTTCCTTCCCTGGGTCCCGGTGCTCCTGTACCAGGCCGCCCACACCGGCGCGCCCTGGTCCACCACTCCGGACCTGGGCGGCCTGGCCAACCCGCTGACGGTGCCCCTCGGCGAGGGGGTGGCCGCGGTCCTGGTCACGGGCGTGGCCCTCGTGGGCCTGAGGCGCGCGGGGACGGAGGCGTGGACCCTCGCGGTCGCCCTGCTCGCCGCGGGCGTCGCCGCCTGGGCCGGCGCGCAGCTCGAGCCGAGCTGGGCCGACCGGTACATGACCGTCTTCGCCGGGCCGGTGATCCTGCTGGCCGGGGCCGGGCTCGCCGCGGCCGGACGGGTGGGGGTCGTCGTGCTGTCCGCCGCCGTGCTCCTGTGGTGCCTCGACGGCGCCCCGGAGACGAAGTCGAACGCCCGTGAGGTGGCGCGGCACCTGCGGCCGGGTGACCTCGTGATCGTCACCCATCCCGAGCAGACGCCGGTGCTCCGCCACTACGCCGGCCCGGGGCTCCGCTGGGCGACGTCGCTCGGTCCGACGCGGGATCCGCGGATCTTCGATTGGCGCGATGCGGTCCAGCGGCTCCGCGCGGCTGAGCCGAAGCTCGTGGTGGGGGGCCGCAGGTTCGTGCTGATCGAACCCGCGCGGACGAGCCGCGGCGGCCCCGAGTGGATCGACCTGGTGACCCGCCGAGCGGCGGAGTGGCACACGCTCGCCGAAACTGACCCTAGGCTCAAGCGCATCGCGGCGATTCCCTCGCCCGGCCCACACCGAAACTCGACCGACGTCCGTGCGCTCGTATACCAAGCAGGCGCCCCGCGGCCATGAACTTAGGCAACCCTAACTTCCCCGTATACTGCCGCGCCCGATGAGCCCGCCGCGTCCACCGATCGCAGTGCTCGGCGCCGGTCCGGCCGGCCTCACGGCCGGGCTGATGCTCGCGCGCCGCGGCGAGCCGGTCGTGGTCCTGGAGGCCGACCGCCACGTGGGCGGGCTGGCCAAGACGGTCGAGCGCGACGGCTACCGCTTCGACCTCGGCGGCCACCGCTTCTTCACCAAGAGCGACGAGGTCCGCGAGCTCTGGCACGAGCTGCTCGGCGACGAGCTGCTGCTGCGCCCGCGCCTCAGCCGCATCCGCTGGCGCGGCCGCTTCCTCGACTACCCGCTCCGTGCCAACGACGTGGTCCGCAAGCTGGGCCCGGTCGAGCTCGGCCGCTCGCTCGGCTCCTACGCCCGTGCCGCGGCCGGTCCGCGCGGCGGCGAGGAGACCTTCGAGGACTGGGTGGTCAATCGCTTCGGCCGCCGCCTGTTCGAGCTCTTCTTCCGCTCCTACACCGAGAAGGTCTGGGGCGTGCCGACCACCGAGCTGCGCGCCGAGTGGGCGGCGCAGCGCATCCGCAACCTCTCGTTCGCCACCGCCGCGCGCGCCGCGCTCCTGGGCAACGGCGGCGCCTCGGTGAAGAGCCTGATCGAGGAGTTCCACTACCCGCGCCTCGGGCCGGGGCAGATGTGGGACGCGATGGCGGCCGAGATAGTGGGGGCGGGGGGCGAGCTGCGGCTGTCCACGCCGGTCACGCGGATCGAGGTGGACGAGGGCCGCGCGACCGCGGTCGAGGCCGGCGGCGAGCGGCTCCCCGTCGAGGGCGTGATCTCCTCGCTGCCGCTGCGCGCGGTGGCCGGGATCGCCCGCCCGCAGCCGCCGGAGACGGTCGCCCGGGCGGCCGGCGGCCTGCGCTACCGCGACTTCCTCACGGTCGCGCTCGTCCTCGACGGGCCCGACCCGTTCCCGGACACCTGGGTCTACGTGCACGACCCCGGCGTCCGCGTGGCGCGCATACAGAACTTCCGCGCGTGGAGCCCGTGGATGGTCCCGGACGTGGACCGCTCGTGCCTGGGCCTCGAGTACTTCTGCTTCGAGGGCGACGAGCTGTGGCGGCGGCCGGACGAGGAGCTCGTCGCGCTGGCCACCGAGGAGCTGGAGCGCACCGGCCTGGCCACCGCGGGCAGCGTCGTCGGCGGGCACGTGGTACGGGTGCCGAAGGCGTACCCGATGTACGACCGCGACTACGCCGCGCGCGTGGACGCGATCCGGGCCTGGCTGGGCGGGATCGCGAACCTCGAGCAGGTCGGCCGCAACGGCCTGCACAGGTACAACAACTCCGACCACTCGATGCTGACGGCGATCCGGGCGGTCGAGAACCTCGTCGACGGCGCCGGCCACGACGTGTGGGCCGTCAATGCGGACGGCGCCTACCACGAGGAGCACGGCCCGGACGAGCACCCGTACCGCCGCGCCCCCCGGACGCCGGCGGGAGACGCGTCGCTCGAGGAGCCGGCCGGCGCCGCGCGGTGAGCGCGAGCACGCGGTGAGGACC
>JALZEZ010000032.1 GCA_030861775.1 Actinomycetota bacterium | reverse complement strand
GCGACGGCCTCGCCGTCGAGCGCCGCCCGCTCGGCCGAAGCGGCGGTGGCGGCGACCTCCGGGTCCGCCATCCAGCCCTCGCCCTCGGCGTTGAACCGGGCGCGGTCGAGCCGGTCGAACAGCTCGCAGAAGAGATCGGCGGGGTCCGCGCTCATCACTTGACAGACAGTTGACACACAGTTGCTAACCTACGAGCATGGCTGCGCCCACCGTAACCCACTCGCGCGCCCACGCCCTCACGCGGCGGATCGCGCGGCTCGACGCGGATCCGGCCCGACTGGATGCGGTGGCCCTTGGCCTGGTGGACGCCCTGCTCGAACGCGACGGCGAGACGCTGGCCGCGGCCCTCGACGCCCTCCGCGACACCCGCGCGCGGGCCGGTGGCGACAAGGAGCTGGCCGGCTGGCTGGACGCCGCCATCGCCTGCGCGCACTGGGGACTCGAGCGCACGCCGTCGCAGGCCGCCGTGGCCCGGGGGACGCGGGCCCACGACTTCCTGAGCGTCCTGGACGGCTCGCCGCACCTGGGCAGCGCGGAGCTGCGCCGCCTCCTCGAGGTCGACGAGACCCAGGTGAGCCGCACCGGCCGCCGCCTGCTGGAGAGCGGCCTCGTCACCCGGCGCAAGGTCGGCCGCCGGGTGTTCTGGCAGCTCACCCCGCGCGGGCAGCGGGCGCTCGAGGAGGCGCCCGCCCCTCGCCGCTCGCCCAACTCGGAGTTCTGGCAGGAGGCCCTGCGACGCGGCTTCGAGGCCGCCTACGGCGACGAGCCCGGCGAGCCCCGCCAGGTCGACCCGACGCGCGAGCGGATCATCGAGACCACGCTCGAGCTGCACACCAGCCAGGGCATCCTGGCGACGACGTGGTCGGACATCGCCAGCAGGGCGGGTCTGCCGGTCGAGACCTTGGAGGCGCTGTTCCCGACGCTCGACGACCTGACCAGAAGCTGCGGTCAGCACCTCATGGAGAGCCTGCGGCTCCCGCCGCGGGACCGGGCGCCCGACGTCCTCGCCGGCGTCGCCTCGGAGAACGAGCGGATCCACCGTCTGGTCGAGACGTTCTTCGGCGCCTACGAGCGCGGAGCGGAGGGCATCACGGCCGCGCGCCGCGAGCGCAAGGACGTGCCCGCCGCGGACGAGTCGATGGAGGAGCTCGACCACACGTTCGACGCCCTGGTCGCCGAGGCGTTGCGCCCGCTGCACCCGGACAGCTCCTCGGTCGCGTCCGTGAAGGCGCTCACCGACCTCGAGGTGTGGCGAACCCTGCGCGACCAGGGCGCCACGCCCGAGGCGGCGGTGGACCAGGCGAGCGCGGCAGTCGAGCGCTGGCTCGAGGCGCAGCCGGCACGCTGACGACCGGTGCCATAGGCTGCCGTGACCGTCAGCGACTGGGGAGGATCGCATGCACGCGGTTGTCGTGAGGGTCTCGTTCAACGACGTCGAGGCGGCCGAGCAGATGCTGCACGGCGAGGTCGTCCCGATGGTGAGTCAGGCGCCGGGGTTCGTGGCCGGCTGGTGGACCCGGGCTCTGGACAAGAGCAACGGGCTGGGCCTGATCGTCTGGGAGTCCGAGGAGGCC
Organism: Actinomycetota bacterium; assembly: GCA_030861775.1. Lineage (GTDB taxonomy): Bacteria > Actinomycetota > Thermoleophilia > Solirubrobacterales > Thermoleophilaceae > AC-37. The sequence continues at coordinate 14,299 of JALZEZ010000032.1, read as the reverse complement.
GCCGAGCAGGCACGGGAGCGGCTTCAGGCCGACGAGGGCCCGGGCGGGTCCAACGCCGTCAACCTCGAGAGCGTCGAGATCCGGGAGGTCCTGGCGAACGCCTGAGGGGCGCGTCGCTCAGGACCGCGGCGGGCGGACCACGCGCGTCACCGGCCTGGTCTTCGTGCAGCCGTCGTAGGTGCGCGTCGAGACGACCTTCGCGCCGCTCGTGTGCGTGGCGACGATGCGCACCTTCAGCCTGCCGGTCGCCGGCAGGTCGAGCGTGATCTCACGCAGGTCGCGCCCCTTCCTCACGAGCGTACGCCTGCCGTTCACGAACGCCTCGGCGCGCACGATGCGCGTGCCCGGCACGCGGTGCAGCTTGAAGCGCGACTTGCGCCGCGACGGGCAGCCACACCGGCCCGACGGTCGCGCCGGGTCGCCGCCGTCCTGCGCCCAGCGCGGATCGTTCACGCTGAACGTCATCAGGCTCGGCCGCACGTAGTCGTAGGGGTCGCGCATCCAGCGCACCTCGGTGCTCTCGGTGAGCCCCTCGCGGCGCGCCATCTCGCGGTACATGTACCGCTCGAACTCGTCGCCCGACCCGTACTCGGCCACGAAGTCGTGGTGCTGGGGGTACATGACCTTCGGGCGGATCGCCGCCAGGTAGTCGACCGGGTCGCGCGCGCCGTTGGTCGGGGTGTTGAAGCCGAGAACGGCGTTCAGATGGACGTCGGTCGGTGGGAGGCTCCTCATCACGTCGAAGACGTTCGGCGCGCGCTCGCGCAGCGGCCCGGAGCTGTCGTTCCAGACGAGCGCGAAGCGCCCCACGCGGAACTGGTAGAGGAGGCTCGAGCCCTCGTCGCCCGCGACGTCGGCCAGGCCGGCCACCGCCGACGGGCCGGGCGGGTGGACGAGGATCCGCGTGGGGTCGACCAGCGGGGGCGGCAGGAGCTGCGGGTCCCGGTGGTCCGCGTCCGGCGGCTCGGCAGCGCTGTGGACGTGCTTGAAGACCGAGACGCAGACGTCGTCGCCGAGCGGGCGCAGCTCGCGCACCTCCGCGCCCGGCGCGGAGCCCCGCTCGACCGCCTCGATGCACTTGACCGGGAACGGGCGACCGGCGTAGGTCTCCGCCTGCGCCCTGGCCTGGTCGCAGTGCTCCGGCGTGCCGATGATGGCGGCGCCCGTGCGAGCGGCCAGCTCGCCACCGAGCTTCCCGTGGTCGTAGTGACCGTGGCCGATGAAGACCGCCTCGGGCTTCAGGTCGGCGAGCTCCTCGGCGGTGGTCGGCACGTAGTTGGGGCGGTCCTCGCCCTTGTGGATGTACGCGTCGAGAAGGACGACGTGGCCGTCGATCGCCGCGGCGTAGCTCGCGATGCTGAACCACGAGAGGATCACGCGCCCGCGCGGGAGCGAGCCGTCGGCGGCGACGTTCTCGGCCCCGAAGAAGTGCTGGCGCGCCTTGAGGGTGGCGTCGGAGACCGCCGCCGGCGCCTGGGCGGGAAGGGCGGCGGCCGTCGCGGCGACGACGGCGGACGCGACCGCGGCGCGAAGCCCCTTCCTCCCCCACATGCGCGGGAGGTTACCCGCCCCCCTCGCCGCCGTGAGGGCGGTACTTGACAGCGCCATTGAGGCGATCAAAGCTGAGTAGACCATTTTTCTCTGCGGGGAGGGCACGATGTCGGACGTTTCTTCAGCCACCGGATCCGGGCGGGTCGACCGCCGACGGCTGCTTCGAGGCGCCGGCCTGGCCGCGGCCGGGGGCGCCGGGCTGATCGCCCTCAGTGACAACACGGCCGCGGCCGCCGCCACCGCGGTGACCGCGATCAACGTCAAGGACTCGCCCTTCAACGCCACCGGGAACGGCACCACGGACGACAGGGCGGCGATCCAGGCAGCGCTGAACGACGTGCCCACATCCGGAGGCGCCGTCTACTTCCCGCCCGGCGACTACCTCGTCAGCGGGCCGCTCGCGCCGAAGAGCCGGACGCTGATGTACGGGAGCCACATCCCCCGGTGGCAGGGACCGGTGAACCCGGAGTCGGCGTGCAAGATCCGCATGAGCGGGACCTTCAGCGGCACCGGGTTGATCGTCCCGGCCGGCTCGACGGTGGCGGTCAAGCTGCGCAACCTCGCGCTCGTCGGCAACAACGTGGGCACGGGCCTTCACGGGCTGCGGATGCCCGACAAGGCCGTCGCCGCCGGCGAGGGGTCCTGGGAGCTGGAGGACGTGACGATCGCCGGGTTCAGCGGCGACGGGATCTACGGCCGCGTCCACGTCGCGATCCTGGCCAACTGCTTCATCCACAACAACCAGGGCTGGGGGATCAACGCCTCGAACGGCAACAACTGGAACGACGTCCACGTCGCCAACTGCTTCCTCTACTACAACAAGGCGGGCAACGTCTACTTCGGCGGCAGCCAGAACTCCGCGGGGATCGAGTTCGTCAACTGCCGGTTCGAGCGGGCGGGGACCAACCCGGCGGACGTGCTCGCGCCACTGAACGCGTCGGCGCCGGGGGTGAGGCTCGCCAGCGCCCGGCTCATCGAGTTCGTCAACTGCAACACCGACGCCAACTGCGGCAACGGGTTCGAGATCGTCAGCGAGACGACGAGCCCCTCGTACCGGCCCGACCACATCCTGCTCGCCAACTGCCGCTTCAACCGCGACGGCACCGGCAATCAATCCACGCTGGGCGAGTTCGCCGGCCTCAAGGTGATGGGCCTCAACACGACCGACCGCGTCGTCGGCGAGATCAAGTGCGTGAACTGCGTCGTCGCGAACGGCAAGGCGTCCGACAGCGGATCGGGCACGGTCATCGGACCCAAGTACGGGGTGTGGTACGAGAACACGAACTACTTCCAGTGGATCGGCGGCAACCTGTCGCCGTCGAGCCAGGCGACGAACAACGAGTACCACCAGGGGACCGGCGGCAACTGGCGTCCGACGATCATCGATATCGAGCGAAAGCTGATGACGCTCCCGACGAGCGCACCCAGCTCGGGCCTTCCGATCCCGACGGGGTCCGCCTATTTCGACACGGGGACCAGCAAGCTGTTCGTGCGCAACGGAACCGCCTGGAAGTCCGTGCAGCTCCTGTAGCGTCGCTCAGCGGGCGCGTGTGTCGGTGGGGCCCGTGACCCGGGGCCGCTTCTTCCGCGGGGCGCGCTTCGCCTTCTTCGCGGGCTTGGGGCCGCCGTGCCCGTCCAGCGTCAGCCTGCGCCGCATGGTCACGCGTGTTCCGTCGGCGCCGGTCTCGAGCTCGACGCTGTCCATCAGCGCGTGCGCCATCATCAGCCCCCGACCGCGGTCGTTCTCGCGCGGCACGCGCCAGCTCCCGGTGTCGAGCACGGTCATCAACATCAGGTCGCCGTCGAGCTCCGCCTCGATCTGGACCACGTCGTCCCCGAACCGGTGGCCGTGCTCGATCGCGTTCGAGCAGACCTCGTGGCAGGCGACCTGCACCTCGTTGCGCTCCTCCTCCGCCACGCCCGCGCGCTCGAGCCAGCGCCCCACCGTGTTTCGCATCGTTCGCTGAGCGTCGGGGTCGGCCGTCAACGCAAGCTCGAGCCTGCGCTCGTGCAGGGCGACGGTGCGCAGCACGAGCACGGCCACGTCGTCGCGCGGTGAGCGCTCCGCGAACTGCGACGCGATGATGTGGTCGCACAGCGTCTCGGGTTCGCGCGGCCCGTCGACGATCGACCGCGCGAGCTCCGCGAGTCCCCGGTCGAGCCCGACACCGCGCTCCTCGACGAGGCCGTCGCTGTAGAGGACGAGCGTGGACCCGGGCACTATCTCGGCGCTCGCCTCGGCGCGCTCCGCGTCAGGCATCACACCGAGGGGCGTGGTGCGGCCGCCCTCGAGGTAGCGCGCGACGCCATCCGGATCCACGACCAGCGGTGGCAGGTGGCCCGCGCTCGAGAAGCGGACCGTGTCGAGAGTCGGCTCGAAGACCATGAAGACCAGGGTCGCCATCCGGCCCACCTCGAGGCGCTGGACGAGCCGATCGAGCCGGGAGACGACCTCGGCGGGCGAATGCCCCTCGAGCGCGTAGGCCCGCAGCGCGTTCCGGAGCTGGCCCATGAGCGCGGCGGCCCCGATGCCATGTCCCACCACGTCGCCGAGCGCCATCCCGATGCGCCCACCCTCGAGCGGGATCGCGTCGTACCAGTCGCCACCGACCTCGGAGCCGACCCCGCCCGGCAGGTAGCGCGCGGCGAGGTCCACGCCGGGCAGCCGCGGCAGGCGCTCGGGCAGGAGGCTGCGCTGGAGGGCCTCGACGACCCCCAGCTCGCGCTGGTACAGGCGAGCGTGCTCGATCGCGAGCGCAGCCCGGTCGGCGATCAGCTCGAGCAGGCTGTGCTCCCCCTCGGAGAAGCTCGAAGCCTCTCCGCGCGCCACCGCTATGACCCCACTGACGCGGCCCTCAACCAGCATCGGGACGGCGAGCGCGGTGCTCATGCCGGCCGCCGCCAGGACGGCATCGAGGCCGTGGCCCTCCCCCGCCGGCTCGGCCTCCTCCGCGGTCCCGGACGCGGCTGCCCGCCCGGCGACGCCCTCACCCACCGCGACGACGCGGTCCCGCTCCGCGATGTCCGGCAGCCCCGCCGCGCCGGCGAGCCGCAGCCTGCTGTCGTCGGCCTCCATCAACAGGATCGCCGCGGCGCGGCTGTCCACGATCTCGCGCAGCATCTCCGTCAGCCCCCGCACGAGGTCGCCCAGCTCGAGGTGCGCGAGCGCGACGTCGCTGACGCGCTGGATGCGCTGGATCGTGTCCGCCACCGCCTCCGCCTCGGCGCGAGCGGCGCGCTCGTGCTCGCGCTCCGCCCGCTCGTGCTCCGCGCGCTTGCGCTCGGTGATGTCCACGAGCTGGACGATCCACGTGAGCGACCCGTCCTCCTGCCCCCGGGCCAGCGACGCGCTCACGAGCACGTGGACCTCGCTGCCGTCGGCGTGGATCAGCCGCTTCTCGCCCTGGAACGCGCCGACGCCGCCCGCGAGTGCCGCGCGCAGCTCCTCGCGGTCACGGTCGCGGTCGGCGGGCACGCTGAACTCCCACAGCTGCTTGGAGAGGAACTCGGTCTGGGACTCGCCGACCAGCTCGCAGAGCGCGCTGTTGGCCTGGATCCAGTTGCCGTCGGACCCCATCAGCCCGATGCCGATCGGGGCGTTGACGAACGCCGCCCGGAAGCGCTCCTCGCTCGCCCGGAGCGCGGCGGTCTTGCGGTAGAGCTCGACGAACGTGGAGACCTTCGACCGCAGCACGTCCGCGTCGTACGGCTTGAACACGTAGTCGACGGCGCCGACCTGGTAGCCGCGAAACACCTTCTGAGGCTCCTTGTCGATCGCGGTGAGGAAGATGATCGGGATGTGCGCGGTGCGCTCGCGGCGCTTGATGAACTCGGCCGTCTCGAACCCGTCCATGCCCGGCATCTGGACGTCGAGCAGGATCGCGGCGTAGTCGCGGTCGAGCAGGAGCCGCAGCGCCTCCTCGCCCGAGGCCGCGGACACGACCTCCAGCTCGAGCGGCCTCAGCACGGCCTCGAGCGCGATCAGGTTCTGCGGCTTGTCGTCGACGATCAACACGCTTGCGGGCGCGTCGAAGGACGTCACGCCGCGCGTCATGCCGGCCTGCCGGCGGAACACGTGTCGGCGAGCAGCGGGCCGATCGAGCTCAGGGGGCACACGCGGTCCGCCGCCCCCAGCCTCAGCGCCGCGGCGGGCATCTCCGGGCGCTCGGCGTCGTCCGGGTCCTGCACGATCGTGAGCCCGCCGGCCTCGCGCAGCCGCAGCAGCCCCGCCGCTCCGTCGGCGTTGGCGCCCGTCAGCAGCACGCCGACGGCACGGGCTCCGTACGAATCGGCGACCGACTCGAACAGAACGTCGATCGAGGGGCGGCTGTAGCTCACCGGCGCGTCCACCGAGAGCTCGAAGTGGCCGGACTCGACCAGCAGGTGGTAGTCCGGCGGTGCGAGGTGAACGCGGCCCCCCTGGATCGGGTCCTTGTCGCCGGCCTCGCAGACGGGCAGCGCCGTCCTCCCGCCGAGGGCACGGCCGAGCATCTCGGCCGACGACTCCCGCGCGCGGTGCTGAGCCACCACGACGGGGGGCGCGAAGTCCTCCGGCAGCGCGGCGAGCACCTCACCGACCGCGTGCAGCCCGCCCCAGGAAGCTCCGATCGCGACGAGCTGGCAGGCCATTCAGCGCACCTTGCGGTACAGCTTCTCGCGTGGATCGAGCTCCTCGTAGCAAGGCGCGTGGGCGGAGAAGCGCATCGTCTCCTTGTGTCCCAGGGCGAGCACGCCGAAGGTCTCGAGGCTCTCGTGGAAGAGCTCGTGCACCCGCTCCTGAAGTGGCTTCCCGAAGTAGATCATCACATTCCGGCACACGATCACGTTGAAGTGATTGAACGCCCCGTCGGAGACCAGGTTGTGCTGTGCGAAGACGACCTGCTCGAGCAGCTTGGGATCGAACCGGGCGTTCTGCCCGTCCGCCTCGTAGTACGCGGAGAACGACTCGGTGCCCCCGGCGCGGATGTAGTTCTCGGTGTAGTCGCGCATCCGGTCGAGCGGGTAGGTCGCCGAGCGCGCGTGCGCGAGCACCCCTTCGTTGATGTCGGTCGCGTAGATGCGCGACCGCTCGTAGAGGCCCTCCTCGCTCAGGATGATCGCCAGCGAGCAGGTCTCCTCCCCGGTCGAGCAGCCGGCGTTCCAGATCCGCACGAACGGATAGGTCTTCAGGAGTGGAACGACGTGCTCGCGGAAGGCGGAGAAGAAGGTCGGGTCGCGGAACATCGAGGTGACGTTGATCGAGAGGTCGCGCAGCAGCCGCTCCATGGCGTCCGGGTCGTGCAGCACCCGCTCCTGGAGACCCGACAGCGACTGGACGCCCTCGGCATCGACCCGGCGCCACAGCCGTCGCTTCAGCGAGGCCCACGCGTAGCCGCGGAAGTCGAATCCGTAGTGCTCGTAGATGCCCTCGAGCAGGAGCCTCGTCTCGATGCGCTCGAGATCCGCGCTCGGGCGGGCGAGGTGGACCGCGGCCACGGCCGGCGTCTACCGGTACAGCCAGACGCGCATCAGCGACAGGAGCTGATCGACGTCGACCGGCTTCGTGATGTAGTCGGACGCGCCCGACGCGATGCTCTTCTCGCGGTCGCCCTTCATCGCCTTCGCCGTGAGCGCGACGATCGGCAGGTTCTTGAACTGGGGGCGCTCGCGCACCACGCGCGTGGCCTCGTAGCCATCCATCTCGGGCATCATGATGTCCATCAGGACGAGGTCGACGTCGGGGTTCTGCTCGAGCGTCTCCAGCCCGTCACGGCCGTTCTCGGCGAACAGCACCTCCATCCCGCGGGCCTCGAAGACGCTGGTGAGCGCGAAGACGTTGCGCACGTCGTCGTCGACGATCAGGACCTTCTTCCCGGCGAAGACGGCGTCGGCGTGATGGAGCTGCTCGAGCATCCTCCGCTTGTCCGCCGGCATGCGCGCCTCCACGCGGTGCAGGAACAGCGACGTCTCGTCGAGGAGCCGCTCCGGGGAGTGCACGTCCTTGACCACGATCGTCTCGGCGTACTTCTTGAGCCGGGTCTCCTCGCGCCGGGTGAGCGACTTGCCCGTGTGGACGATCACGGGGATGTCGCACCAGTCCTTGCTCTTCTTGATCTTCTCCAGTAGCTGGAAGCCGGTCGAGTCCGGGAGCTTCAGGTCGAGGACGACGCAGTCGAACCGCTTGCCCCCGAGCTCGTTGAGCGCCTCCTCGCTGGAGCCGACGGCGGTGATGTCCACGTCGTCCCCGCCGATCAGCTCGACCACGGCGTTCCGCTCGGTCTCGTCGTCCTCGACGATGAGGAGGCTCCGCACGCGACGGTCCATGAACTCGCCCAGCTCGTCGAGCGACCCGGCGAGGGCGCCGGCGTCGATCGGCTTCTCCAGGTAGCCGACCGCCCCGGCCCGCAGCACCTCCTGGCGCCGGTCGGTGTCCGACATCACGTGGACCGGCACGTGGCGGGTGTCCGGATGGCGCTTCAGGTGCTCGAGCACCTCGGCGCCGTCGCCGCCGGGCAGCTGGAGCCCGAGGAGCACGGCGTCCGGCTTGTGCTCGTGGGCGAGCGCGAGCCCGGCGTCCGCCCTCAGCGCCAGCAGGACCTTGAAGCCCCGTTCGCGACCGGCGCGGAGCGCGTCCTCGACCACCGCGCGGTCGCCGTCGGCCACCAGGAGCACCCGATCGCCCGGCAGGATCGACTCGCGGTCGTCCTCGAGGCCGTCGGGGAGAGCCGTGACCGCGTCGCGGGCCGGCTCCGGCGCGGCCTCGATCGCAGCCGTGCCGCCGCCGTTGGGGCCGACGCCGAGCGCGGCCAGCGCAGGGTCGACCTCGTCCGCGTCCGAGAGGAAGGGCACACCCTCCGACATGTCCCACCGCTCCGGCAGGTAGAGCGTGAACGTGCTCCCCTGCCCCTCCGTGCTCTCGACCCGGATCTCGCCGCCCAGGAGCCGCGCGATCTCGCGGCTGATCGACAGGCCGAGCCCGGTTCCGCCGAAGCGGCGGCTGGTCGTCCCGTCGGCCTGCTGGAAGGCCTCGAAGATCAAGCGCAGCTTGTCCTCGGGGATGCCGATGCCGGTGTCGATCACCGAGAACCCGATCACGGAGCCGGCCCGGTTGAGCACCTCGCCCGCGAAGGCGATCTCCTCCGGCGCGCGGGCGACCCGCAGCGTGACGCCGCCGCTCTCGGTGAACTTGAACGCGTTCGAGAGCAGGTTCTTGAGGACCTGCGCCAGGCGCTGCTCGTCGGTCTCGATCGTCTCCGGCAGGCCCTCGTCGAGGTCGATCACGAAGTCGAGCCCCTTCTGCTCGGCCACCGGCTGGAACGAGCGGTCGGCCTGCCCGGTCACCTCGGCCAGCGGCACGTGGCGCGGATGGATGTCCATCTTGCCGGCCTCGACCTTCGACAGGTCGAGGATGTCGTTGATGAGGGCGAGCAGGTCCGCGCCGGACTTGTGGATCGTGCTTGCGAACTCGACCTGCTTGTCGTCGAGGTTGTTCGTCTCGTTCTTGGCGAGCAGCTCCGACAGGATCAGCAGGCTGTTGAGCGGCGTCCTCAGCTCGTGGGACATGTTCGCGAGGAACTCCGACTTGTAGCGCGAGCTGAGGGCGAGCTGCTCGGCCTTCTCCTCGAGGCTCCTGCGGGCCAGCTCGATCTCGCGGTTCTTGATCTCGATGTCGCGGTTCTGCTGCTGGAGGAGCGAGGCCTTCTCCTGCAGCTCCTCGTTGGTCTGCTGGAGCTCCTCCTGCTGCTGCTGAAGCAGCTCCTCCGACGCCTTGAGCGACTTCGCCTGCTCCTCGAGCTCCGCGTTCGAGCGCCGCAGCTCCTCCTGCTGGGTCTGGAGCTCCTCGGACTGGCTCTGGAGCTCCTGCGTCAGGGACTGCGACTGGGCGAGCAGCTGCTCCGTGCGCGTGTTGGCGATGATCGTCGACAGGACGACGCCGATCGTCTCCATCAGCTGCTCGAGGAACTGGAGGTGGACGTCGGTGAACTCCTGCACCGACGCCAGCTCGATCACGCCGAGTACCTGCTCCTCGAACGGCACCGGCAGCACGACGATGTTGCGCGGCGGCGCCTCACCCAGCCCGGACGTGACCTTGATGTAGTCCGCGGGCGGCTGCTCGATCGTGATGCCCTTGCGCTCGAGCGCCGCCTGCCCGACGATGCCCTCGCCCGGCTTGAACCGGTTCGAGACGTTCTTGCGCTTCTTGTAGCCGTAGCTGGCGACCAGCTTCAGGTCGGCCGCGTCCTCGGCGCCGGCGCCGTCCGTCTCCGCGAGGAAGAACGCCCCGTGCTGGCTGGAGACCGTCGGCGTGAGCTCCGACATGATGAGGCGGGAGACCGTCTCGAGGTCGCGCTGCCCCTGCATCAGCCCGCTGAAGCGGGCGAGGTTGGAGTTCAGCCAGTCCTGCGCCTCGTTTCGCCGCGTCGTCTCGCGCAGGTTGGCGATCATCTGGTTGATGTTGTCCTTGAGGTCCGCCACCTCGCCGCTGGCGTCGACGGCGACCGCGCGCGTGAGGTCGCCCTGGGTCACGGCGGTCGACACCTCCGCGATCGCGCGCACCTGGGTGGTCAGGTTCGACGCGAGCTGGTTCACGTTCTCCGTCAGACCGCGCCAGGTGCCCGAGACGCCCTCGACCTGAGCCTGGCCGCCGAGGATCCCCTCGGTCCCCACCTCGCGCGCCACGCGCGTGACCTCGTCGGCGAACGACGAGAGCTGGTCGACCATCGTGTTGATCGTGTTCTTCAGCTCGAGGATCTCGCCCTTCGCGTCGACCGTGATCTTCTTCGACAGGTCCCCGTTGGCGACCGCCGTGGTCACCTCGGCGATGTTGCGCACCTGGTCGGTCAGGTTCGACGCCAGGTAGTTCACGTTCTCGGTGAGCCCGCGCCAGGTGCCCGAGACGTCCTCGACCTCGGCCTGGCCTCCCAGCTTGCCCTCGGTGCCGACCTCGCGCGCGACCCGCGTGACCTCCGCGGCGAACGCGTTGAGCTGGTCGACCATCGTGTTGATCGTGTCCTTCAGCTCGAGGATCTCGCCCTTCGCGTCGACCGTGATCTTCTTCGACAGGTCGCCGTTGGCGACAGCGGTCGTGACCTGTGCGATGTTCCGGACCTGGTCGGTCAGGTTCGAGGCCATCAGGTTCACGTTCTCGGTGAGCCCGCGCCACGTGCCCGACACGCCCTCCACCTCGGCCTGGCCGCCGAGCTTGCCCTCGGTGCCGACCTCGCGCGCGACCCTCGTCACCTCCGCCGCGAACGAGCGGAGCTGGTCGACCATCGTGTTGATGGTGTCCTTCAGCTCGAGGATCTCGCCGCGGGCCTCGACCGTGATCTTCTTGGACAGGTCGCCCTCCGCGACCGCGGTCGTGACCTCCGCGATGTTGCGCACCTGATCGGTCAGGTTCGAGGCCATCAGGTTCACGTTCTCGGTGAGCCCGCGCCAGGTGCCCGACACGTCCTCCACCTCGGCCTGGCCGCCGAGCTTGCCCTCGGTGCCGACCTCGCGCGCCACGCGCGTGACCTCCGCGGCGAACGAGCGGAGGCGGTCGACCATCGTGTTGAGCGTGTCCGCGAGCGCCGCCACCTCGCCCTTGGCCTCGACGGCGATCTTCTGCGACAGGTCACCCTCGGCGACGGCCGTCGCGACCTCGGCGATGTTGCGCACCTGGTCGGTCAGGTTCGACGCCATCAGGTTCACGTTCTCCGTCAGGTCGCGCCACGTCCCCGACACGCCCTTCACCTCGGCCTGGCCGCCGAGCTCGCCCTCGGTGCCGACCTCGCGCGCGACGCGCGTCACCTCGTCCGCGAACGACGAGAGCTGGTCGACCATCGTGTTGATCGTGTCCTTCAGCTCGCGGATCTCGCCGCGCACGTCGACGGTGATCTTCTGCGAGAGGTCGCCGTTGGCCACCGCCGTGGTCACATCGGCGATGTTGCGGACCTGGTCGGTGAGGTTCGACGCCATCAGGTTCACGCTGTCGGTGAGGTCCTTCCACGTCCCGGCCACGCCCTCGACCTCGGCCTGGCCGCCGAGCTTGCCCTCGGTGCCCACCTCGCGCGCCACGCCGGTCACCTGCTCGGCGAAGATCGCGAGGGTGTCGGTCATCTCGTTGATCGTCTCCGCCAGCGTGGCCACCTCGCCCTTGGCCTCGACGGTGATCTTCTGCGTCAGGTCGCCGCGGGCGACGGCGGTGGCCACCTGCGAGATGTTCCGCACCTGATCGGTCAGGTTCGACGCCATCAGGTTCACGTTCTCGGTCAGGTCCTTCCACGTCCCCGCGACGTTCGGCACGTCGGCCTGGCCGCCCAGGATGCCCTCCGTCCCGACCTCGCGGGCGACGCCGGTCACCTGCTCGGCGAAGATCGCCAGCGTGTCGGTCATCTCGTTGATCGTCTCCGCCAGCGTGGCCACCTCGCCCTTGGCCTCGACCGTGATCTTCTGCGTCAGGTCGCCGCGGGCGACCGCCGTCGCGACCTGCGAGATGTTCCGCACCTGATCGGTGAGGTTCGACGCCATCACGTTCACGTTCTCCGTCAGGTCGCGCCACGTGCCCGACACGCCCTTCACCTCGGCCTGGCCGCCGAGCTTGCCCTCGGTGCCGACCTCGCGCGCGACGCGCGTCACCTGGTCCGCGAACGACGAGAGCTGGTCGACCATCGTGTTGATCGTGCGCTTGAGGTCGAGGATCTCGCCCTTGACGTCGACCGTGATCGTCTGCGAGAGGTCGCCGTTGGCCACCGCCGTCGTCACCTGCGCGATGTTGCGCACCTGGCTGGTCAGGTTGCCCGCCATCAGGTTCACGCTGTCGGTGAGGTCCTTCCAGGTCCCCGCCACGTTCGGCACGTCGGCCTGGCCGCCGAGCTTGCCCTCGGTGCCCACCTCGCGCGCCACCCCCGTCACCTGCTCGGCGAAGATCGCGAGGGTGTCGGTCATCTCGTTGATCGTCTCGGCCAGCGTGGCCACCTCGCCCTTGGCCTCGACAGTGATCTTCTGGGTCAGGTCGCCTCGGGCAACCGCCGTCGCGACCTGCGAGATGTTCCGCACCTGGTCGGTGAGGTTGGACGCCATCAGGTTCACGTTCTCGGTTAGGTCCTTCCACGTCCCCGCGACGTTCGGCACGTCGGCCTGGCCGCCGAGCTTGCCCTCGGTGCCCACCTCGCGCGCCACGCCGGTCACCTGCTCGGCGAAGATCGCCAGCGTGTCGGTCATCTCGTTGATCGTGTCCGCCAGCGTGGCCACCTCGCCCTTGGCCTCGACGGTGATCTTCTGGGTCAGGTCGCCGCGGGCCACCGCAGTCGCGACCTGAGCGATGTTGCGCACCTGGTCGGTCAGGTTCGAGGCCATGAAGTTCACGCTCTCGGTCAGGTCGCGCCAGCGGCCCGAGACGTCCTCGACCTGTGCCTGGCCGCCGAGCTTGCCCTCGGTGCCCACCTCGCGGGCCACGCGTGTGACCTCGTCGGCGAACGACGAGAGCTGGCCGACCATCGTGTTGATCGTGTCCGCGAGAGCGGCCACCTCGCCCTTGGCCTCGACCGTGATCGTCTGCGACAGGTCGCCGTTGGCCACCGCCGTCGTCACGTGAGCGATGCTCCTCACCTGCTCCGTGAGGTTCGACGCCATCGAGTTGACGTTCTCGGTGAGGTCGCGCCAGGTGCCTGACACGCCCTTGACCTCGGCCTGGCCGCCGAGCTTGCCCTCGGTCCCCACCTCGCGCGCGACGCGCGTGACCTCGTCGGCGAAGGAGGAGAGCTGGTCGACCATGGTGTTCACGGTCGTGCCGATCCGCAGGAACTCGCCGCGCACGGGCTGGCCCTCGATCTTCAGGGCCATCTTCTGACTGAGATCGCCCTCGGCGACGGCGTCGATGACGCGAGCGACCTCCGTCGTGGGACGCACCAGGTCGTCGACCAGGTCGTTGATCGACTCGATCGAGCGCTCCCAGTCGCCACCCGAGCCGGGCAGCGAAGCGCGCTCGGCCATCCGGCCCTCGCGGCCGATGACGCGGCCGACGCGGCCGAGCTCCTTCGTCATGCGAGCGTTCTGCTCTACGAGCTCGTTATAGGCGCGCGCGAGGTCGCCGACGATGTCGCGGCGGCGCGTGGAGAGACGGCGCGAGAAGTCGCCGTGACGGGCGGCGTGGAGTCCCTCGAGCAGGTTCTCGAGATCGGCGGCGTCGACCGCGCCGTTGTCCTCGGCGCGACGGTTCTGGCCGGCGGCGCGACGGTCCTGACCGGCCACGCCCTTCGCCTTCGCGCGACGCGCGGGGCCTGCGCCCGCCTTCCCGTCGCTGCTCTTCGCGCGCGTGCTGGCGCGCCCTCCCGTGGAGCCCTTCTGCGCCGTTGCCACGCGCTCTCCTTCGCGTTGGACCAATCAACTCCTGGGCGCTGAGGGTAGTGCCGCCCGGCGGGGACGCACGCGGGTGAAGGATCTGCACGGGATCGGCGACGCCAGCCCGTCCGGCGCCCATGCGCGCTTACGCCGCGACCGAGAACGACACCTTCCGGGTCGCGGGATCGGCTCGCTCGACGCGGACGGTGACGTCGCTGCCGGGCTCCGGGCAATCGCGCTCGACCGGGCCCCGCACGGCGGGGTCGCGGAGCTGGACCAGCCGCTCGTCGATCACCACGGCGTCGAACCGCTCCCCCACGCGGTCGGCGAGGAGCAGCGTCTCGACGAGGTCCACGACGGCTCGGTCGACCGCGCCGGCGCGCTTCCCGCCGGCGGCCATCGTCGCGGGCAGCCCGGGGAGCCCGGCGCGCACCCAGGCCGGCAC
>JALZEZ010000452.1 GCA_030861775.1 Actinomycetota bacterium | reverse complement strand
CCACCGCCCGCCGCGGCCGCCCCGCGCGCCTGTACCGCCGCCACTCCGCCAGGCCCCGCAGGCGCCCGCGAAGCGGCGCCAGCGATCGCTCGACCGCGGCGACGTAGCCCACGTAGGCAAGGTCGTAGGCGACGATCGCCGGCCCGTAGCGAAGGAGCTGCCGGGTCTCGGCGTTCTTGGCGAGGGTCCGGACGCGGTTCAGCCCGACGTGGAAGTACTTGAGGTCCGACCCGTGTGCGGTCGTCGCCCCGTGCCGGTGGTGGACGATCGCCGCCGGGGCGTACAGGCAGCGCCAGCCGGCCATCCGCGCGCGCCAGGCGAGATCGACGTCGTCGAGCGCGAAGAAGTACGTCTCGTCCATGCCGCCGACGGCGTCGAGCATCGCGCGCCGGTGCAGGGCGGCCCCGCCGCAGGCCCCGAAGACCTCGACGGGCGCGGTCTCGCTGTGGCTCGCCGGCCGTCCGAGCAGGCGATCGTGGGCCACGCCCAGGCGATCGACACCGATGCCGGCCGAGTTGATCACCCCCGGGGACCCAGCGAAGCGCATCTGCGCGGCGACCGAGCCCACGTCCGCGGCGCTCTCGCCCACCCGCACCAGCTCGGCGATCGCGTCCCGCTCGACGAACACGTCGTTGTTCACCAGCGCCACCCAGCGGCCGGTCGAGCGGCGGATCCCCTCCGACGCGCCCGACGGGAAGCCGCGGTTCTCGGGGAGCTCCACGACGGTCGCGTCCGGGGCCGCCGCGCGCAACGCGGCGGCCGAGCCGTCGCCCGACCCGTTGTCCACGACGACGAGCTCCCACGGCTCGCCGAGCCGGGCGCACGCGTCGCCGAGCGCCTCGAGGCAGGCGACCGTCATGTCGGCCCGCCGGTAGTTGACCACGATCACGGATACGAGCGGGGCTCGCACGGTGGCGTCATCCTATGAGGCCCTGACGCCCCAGCTGGAAATCGTGATCGTGAACTCGACCGGCGGGCGCGAGCTCCTGCGGGCCTGCCTCGCGTCCCTTGAGCGCCATGCGGCCGGCGGCGGCCAGCGCGTCTGGGTGGTCGACAACGCGAGCACCGACGGGGCCCCCGCGATGGTCCGCGAGGAGTTCCCGGACGTCCGCCTGGTGGAGCTCGACGCCAACTACGGCTTCTGCGTGGCCAACAACGTGGCCCTGCGCCAGGTGGAGGCGCCGTACGTGCTCGTGCTGAACCCCGACACCGAGGTCGCGCCCGGCGTGCTCGACCACATGGTCGCGGTGATGGAGGAGCGGCCGGACGTGGGCATGGCCGGCTGCCGCCTGGTGATGCGCGACGGGACCTTCGACCACGCGGCGAAGCGGTCGTTCCCGACCCCGCTCGGCGCGCTGGCGCACTTCCTCCGCATAGGACGGTCGGACCGCGCGCCGGACTGGCTCAAGCAGTACCGCGCGCCCGAGCTCGGCGAGCACGACCAGGGCCCGGTGGACTCGCTGAACGGGGCCTTCATGCTGGTCCGGCGCGAGGCCCTGCGCGACGTCGGACTGCTCGACGAGCGCTACTGGCTCTACATGGACGACCTCGACTGGTGCTTCCGCTTCCACCGCAGGGGGTGGGGGGTGTGGTACGACGGGCGGGTGACGGTGCTCCACGTCAAGGGCGGCACCACCGTCACGGAGCGGCGCGGCGCACGCCATCGCGCGGTCCCGCAGACGATCGCCTTCCACCGCTCGATGGGGCGCTTCTACCGGAAGTTCTACGCGGGCCGGAACCCGGCGCTGGACGTGGCCGTGTACCTGGCCATCGGAGCGAAGACCGCGATCGCGCTCGGCCGCAGCGTGGCGGCTCGCCGCAGCCTCACCTAGCGCCGGGACCGGCAGGCGCCGCGCGCGTCCTTCGTGCAGCCCTGGTCCCTGCGGGCGCTGGCCCGGAACGCGGTGTAGGCCGGCGTCTCCCTCACCCCGGACTGGTCCAGCAGCCCGCAGTAGTTCCAGAGGTAGTCGTCGCGGTAGGTCGACAGCGCGGTGAACCAGGTCACCCGCTGAAGCCGGTTCCGGGTCCGGAAGCTGCGCTGGCCGAGCAGCCGGTAGGCGCTCTTCAGCCGCGCGGCGGCCCCCTTCTCGGTGGTGATGAAGTTCCGGTAGTAGGGAGTGTCGGCCCATGGCGGGACCGACGCGCGCCCCTTGGACGCGGGCCAGGTCATCTCCGTCACCCAGATCGGGACCTTGGCGCCGCCGCGCGCGTCGAGGGCGCGCCGGAAGCGGCGGACGATGACGGCGGTGTCGCGCCACTTGGACGGGAACATGTGCAGCGCGGCGACGTGGAAGTAGCCGCGGACGCCGGCGTGGCGGTACGCCTCGGCGAGCTTGTTCCAGGAGTCGTTGGTCAGGCCGGCGAGCACGATCCTGCCGCCCTTGTCGACCGCCCGCACCGCGCGGTACGCGGTCCGCACCAGCGCGCCGTAGCGGCCGGCCTCCTTCGACACCCAGCTCTTGGACTCGCGCCACCAGTGGTCGGACAGGTGCGGCTCGTTCCAGATCTGCCAGTGCCGGATGGGCCGGGGCGCGAGCTCGGGGTGCTCCGCCCAGAAGCTGCCGCCGGGCCCGTAGCGCTTGACGAGCTCGCCCATGAAGCGCCCGTACGCGGCGAAGCCGCTTCCGTCGAGCGGCGGCGACTGCGAGATCTCGGGGTACTGCTTGGCCCACCTCGGCACGTACATGACCGTGGGCATCACGCTCATCCGCCGCGCGGCGGCGGCGGCCACCACCCGATCGGTCCGCTGCCACCGGATCGCCCCGTCGCGCTCCTGCTGGGCGAGGTTCCAGTTGAAGACCGCGCGCACCGACTCGACGCCCCCCGCCGCGAGCTTGTCCCAGGCCTGGTCCTGCGCGTCGGTGGGGGCGTCCTCGCTCGCCCAGATGACGCCGTAGAAGCCGTGCGGGACCGCGCGCCCGGCTGCCTCGGCGGGAGCGGCGCCCAGGGCGGCGAGGACGACCGCGCCCGCGAGCAGGCAGGTGCGGGCGCGGCATCGCCGTGCGGCGCGCGGCG
Source organism: Actinomycetota bacterium (assembly GCA_030861775.1). Lineage (GTDB taxonomy): Bacteria > Actinomycetota > Thermoleophilia > Solirubrobacterales > Thermoleophilaceae > AC-37. Next base: position 76 of record JALZEZ010000452.1, on the reverse strand, counting down.
CGATCGCGAGTCGATGGAGGGGGCCATCCACGCGGCAAGAGCTTAGGCCGGGGCGGCCACGCGCGCGGCGGTCGGA